>CAVHWG010000031.1:0-9479 GCA_963639645.1 Firmicutes bacterium TM09-10
TGTAGAGGGTCGTGTTTCTAAGCAGTTAAAGGAAATCTGCCTTCTTGATCAGACATATGTTAAGGCTGAAGATGGTAAGCAGTCAGTAGCTAAGTATCTTGAGTCTGTTTCTAAAGATCTTACAATCACCAAGATGGTTCGTTTCGAAGTTGGTGAAGGCATGGAGAAGAAGCAGGAAGACTTTGCTGCAGAAGTTGCTGCTCAGATCAAAGGTTAATTTACGGATTGATTTATCAAAGCTCCGGAAGTGGTTTGCTTCCGGAGCTTTTTTCTTTGAAATGTCTATTAATTCTTTACAAGCGATAAAAATATGGTAAAATAGAAAAGGATATTTCTCGCGGAGGAACCAAAATGAGTACAAATGATACCGCAACGATTGAACAACAACGTAAGCGGCGGAACAGAATTAACAGGATGAAGAATGCAATTATCCTGACGATTTCAATATGGATGATTGTGTCATTGGCAGCAATCGTCATTCTTTCTGTGGCAGTTGTTCATTTAAACAATAAAGTAAACCGATTGACAGCCACGGCAGAACAGTTAGGCAATAAAGAAATCGAACGTGTTACAACGGAAAACCTGCAGTCGGAAACACAATCTGCTGATTCCGGGACGAAGACAGATTCGTTCAGACACGTTGAGACAGGAATTGATTCGCCGGATAATCAGGCAGAAGCCGGTGATACTCATAAAGTATATCTGACATTTGATTCGACACCGGGAGAGAATACGGACAAAATCTTAGATGTGTTGCAAGAGTATAATGTGAAAGCAACTTTTTTTGTCTCGGGAGTGAAATCGGACGAAGCAAAGGCTGTGTATAAGAGAATTGTACAGGAAGGACACACGCTTGGAATGCATTCGTACTCGAATCAGTACAGTACGATCTATGCGTCAACGGAAGCTTTTGAAAAAGATTGTGATAAACTTGCAGAATATTTAAAAAAAGTGACCGGAACAGACAGCTTATACTACCGTTTTCCGGGAGGAAGCAGCAACCAGATCAGCAATGTGAATATGGCTGAGTTTGTTCATGTGTTAAATGAGAAGAATATTTCCTATTTCGATTGGAATGTATCTGCCGGTGATACATCGGGCGATTATACTGTGGAAGACATTGTGAATAATGTCACGGATGGAATTGTAAATTATAAAACTTCAATTGTGCTTTTGCATGATGGAGAGGATAAATCAACGACGGTGGAGGCGTTAGGTCCTCTGATCGAGGTGTTACAGAAATCGGATGCCGAGATACTGCCGATTGATGAACACACAAAAATTATTCAATATATTAAAGCGGATAGTGTTGAATAAATATAAAATGGAGGAGAAACATGGGATTATTTAAGGATTTCAAAGAAGATTTTTCGCAGGCTGTCAATGAGATGATGCCTGGATCAGATGTGCCGGAGAAGGAAGACAAGACGGAAGATCTGGTGGTCAACACTTTGGGAGAGGATGTGGATGTGAAATCTGAGCTTTCCAAGTTGGATGGACTTTTGGAGCAGGTTAAGAGTGAGCCGGAACCGGTAAAAACTCTTGAGCATGAAATTCCACCGGTGGAAGAGAAGAAGGCTCCGCAGCCAGAGATTACAGCTACAGTACAGGAGGAAGAAAAGAAAATGAGCGATATTACATTTGGCAATGCAGCACCAGTTATGGGCAATAAGCCGGTTGCACCAGTTAATACAGGAGCGGTATCAGATGAGACTTCTGTTATTACGGCAGGAACGACACTCACCGGTGATATTGCATCGGACGAATCTTTTGATATTCAGGGAACTATCAATGGTAATGTTGCTTGTAACGGTAAGCTTGTTGTAACCGGAACGATTAATGGTAACAGCAATGCTTCTGAGTTCTTTGCAGATGTTGCAAAGATTGAGGGAGAGGTTGTAAGTTCCGGAACTGTTAAGATTGGTGCGGGATCTGTTATCATCGGCAATATTTCTGCGGCATCCGCAGTTATCGCAGGTGCGGTTAAGGGTGATATTGATGTTCAGGGACCGGTTGTAGTTGATACATCCGCAGTTATTATGGGTAATATTAAGTCTCGTTCCGTACAGATCAACAACGGTGCCGTTATTGAGGGATTCTGTTCTCAGTGCTATGCAGACGTTGATGTTCAGGGACTGTTTGAAGGCAGATAGGATATTACATATAGAGGGATAGAAAGATGAAGCGCATTTTATTAAAACTCAGTGGAGAAGCATTGGCAGGAGATAAGCATCATGGTTTTGATGAGCCGACAGTGACGGTGGTTGCCAAGCAGGTAAAGGAACTTGTGGATGCAGGAGTTCAGGTCGGAATTGTGATCGGCGGGGGGAATTTCTGGAGAGGCCGTACAAGTGAGACGATTGACCGGACGAAGGCAGACCAGATCGGTATGCTCGCAACTGTTATGAATTGTATCTATGTATCGGAAATCTTCCGTTCCGTAGGTATGAAGACTGCAGTTTTAACGCCGTTTGAATGTGGTTCCATGACAAAACTGTTTTCGAAGGATCGTGCCAACAAATATTTTGCGCATGATATGGTTGTATTTTTTGCAGGCGGAACCGGACATCCGTATTTCTCAACGGATACCGCTACGGTTCTTCGTGCAATTGAGATTGAAGCAGACGGCATCTATCTTGCAAAGGCAATTGACGGTGTATATGACAGTGATCCAAAGGTAAATGCTGATGCAAAAAGATATGATGAAGTTTCTATTCAGGAAGTTATTGATAAGAAATTAGCAGTCGTAGACCTTACCGCTTCCGTTATGTGCATGGAGAACAAAGTTCCAATGTATGTATTCAGCCTTAATGAGGAGAATAGTATTGTGAATGCTGTAAACGGTAAGTTTAACGGAACGAAGGTTACGGTTTAGGAGGTAAATTTATGGATAGCAGATTAGCAGTATTTGATGAAAAGATGGGAAAGTCTCTTGCCAATCTTGAGGAAGAATTCGCAGGAATCCGTGCAGGACGTGCCAACCCACATGTATTGGATAAGCTTCGTGTGGATTATTACGGAACACCTTCACCGATTCAGAGTGTTGCAAACGTAAGTGTTCCGGAGCCACGTATGATCCAGATTCAGCCATGGGAAGCTTCTATGGTCAAGGAGATTGAGAAAGCAATCATGTGCTCTGATCTTGGAATTAATCCTACAAACGATGGCAAGGTAATTCGTCTTGTATTTCCGGAACTTACAGAGGAGAGACGTAAGGAACTTGCAAAGGATATCAAAAAGAAGGGTGAGAATGCCAAGGTTGCAGTTCGTAACATTCGTAGAGATGCCATCGACCATCTGAAGAAGATTGGCAAGGAAGAAGATCTCTCAGAGGACGAAGTAAAGGATCTGGAAGATACCGTCCAGAAGCTTACTGATGAGTATGTAGCAAAAGTTGACAAGGCAGTCGATGCCAAGTCTAAGGAAATTCTTACGGTATAGAAAGACATTGAGGGGCATTGCCATAGGCACATGTCCCTTTAAATTTTTGAGGTGTAAAATGAAGATTCCAGAACATGTAGCAATTATTTTGGATGGAAACGGACGATGGGCCAAAAGTAAAGGAATGCCGCGCAATTACGGACATACGGTCGGCGCCAAGAATGTGGAGACGGTCTGTCGTGCGGCGGATGAACTGGGGATTAAGTACTTGACACTTTATGCTTTTTCCACGGAGAACTGGAACCGCCCGCAGAGAGAAGTAGATGCGCTGATGAAACTTTTGGAGAGTTATCTGAAGACCTGTATCAAGACGGCGGACAAGAATAATATGCGCGTGCGTGTGATCGGAGAGATTGCAAGACTTTCCGATGCGTTTCAGCAGCGTATTCATGAGCTTGAGAAGGCTTCGGCATCCAATACAGGATTAAATCTTACGATCGCGATCAATTACGGAAGCCGGGACGAGATGCTTCGTGCCGTTCGCCATATCGTCGCTGATACGGAGAACGGGAAGCTTGCGGCAGAAGATATTAACGAGGAAGTGTTTGCCTCTTACCTCGATACAAGGGAGCTTCCGGATCCGGATCTGCTGATCCGCACAAGCGGAGAGCAGCGTTTATCGAACTATCTGCTTTGGCAGCTTGCGTACAGTGAATTCTATTTTACGGATGTTCCGTGGCCGGATTTTCATAAAAAGGAATTGGAATTAGCTATTGAAGCGTATAATAAACGTGACCGGAGATTTGGCGGACTTACGAGTGAGTAAGGCGATGCTGCAATCAGTATGGTTATAAGACGGAGGATAAGATTATGTTTAAAACGAGACTGTTGAGTGGCATTGTGCTGGTAATCCTTGCACTGGTGCTGATCATTACCGGTGGAGAGGTACTTCTTTTTTCGACATTGGCAATCTCCTGTATCGGTATGTATGAGCTGTATCGCGTTTTTAAAGTTGAGAAATCGTTGCTTGCGGCGATCGGATATATTGCGGCGATCGTGTTCTATTGTGATCTGCAGTGGCATTTTATTCCGGATATGATGATGCTTTTTATGGGATTTATGATCCTTTTGATGTTTGTGTTTGTATTTGCGTATCCAAAGTATCATGCGAGTGAAGTGATGGCTGTCTTTTTCGGCCTGTTTTATGTGGCGGTCATGTTATCATTCGTGTACCAGATCCGTATGTTAGAGCGCGGTCTGTACCTTGCTTTTTTAGTGTTCCTGTGCTCGTGGGGCTGCGATACCTGTGCATACTGCGTGGGAATGCTGATCGGCAAGCATAAGATGTCGCCAAAGTTAAGCCCAAAGAAGTCGGTGGAAGGTGCTGTGGGCGGTGTTGTGGGAGCAGCGCTTTTGACTGCTTTGTATTGTGCTATTTTCCGCACACAGATGAATCTGACAACTGCAGAGATCTGGATTATTGCGGGAATTGCAGCTGTAGCTGCGTTAATCTCCATGGTGGGAGACCTGACAGCGTCCGCGATCAAGCGTAATTACGATATCAAGGATTACGGACACCTGATCCCGGGACACGGCGGTATACTCGACCGTTTTGACAGTATGATCATTACGGCACCGATCATCTATTATCTTGCTTTGCATATTTTGTAGAAGAGGGAACGTTTATGAAAAAGATTTCAATATTGGGATCGACCGGTTCGATCGGAACCCAGACACTTGAAGTGGTCAGTGAGCATGGCGATATTGAAGTGACGGCACTTGCCTGCGGCGGCAATATTAAGCTGCTCGAAGAACAGATGCGCAAGTTCCGTCCGAAGCTTGTTGCGGTATGGACCGAGGAAAAGGCAAAAGAACTTCGCATAAAGACGGCAGATCTTGACATTCCGGTTATGAGCGGAATGGATGGTTTGATTGCGGTGGCAACGGAGGAACATGCCGAGATGGTTGTGACGGCAATTGTCGGAATGCTTGGGGTTCGACCGACGATCGCAGCAATCGAGGCACGTAAGAATATTGCTTTGGCGAATAAAGAGACACTTGTTACAGCTGGGCATCTGATCATCCCGCTTGCAAAAGAATATGGGATACAGATTCTTCCGGTGGACAGTGAGCACAGTGCAATCTTTCAGTCGTTACAGGGAAATGAGCACAATGCGATCCACAAGATCCTACTGACGGCATCCGGCGGACCGTTCCGCGGACGAAGCAGAGAGGAGCTGGAGCAGATTCAGGTGGAGGATGCCTTAAAGCATCCGAACTGGAGCATGGGACGAAAAGTGACGATCGATTCTTCCACATTGGTCAACAAGGGACTGGAAGTGATGGAAGCCAAGTGGCTTTTTGGCGTGGAACTGGATCAGATCGAGGTGGTCGTGCATCCGCAGAGTGTGGTACATTCTGCAGTGGAGTACGAGGATGGTGCGGTGATCGCGCAGCTCGGAACACCGGATATGCGTCTGCCAATCCAGTATGCACTTTATTATCCGAACCGTCGCTTTTTATCCGGAAAGAGAATGGATCTGTTTGCGTTACATGAACTGACTTTTGAGAAGCCGGATACGGATACGTTTCGCGGACTTGCACTTGCATTTGAGGCAATGCGTCGCGGAGGCAATATTCCGACTGTGTTTAATGCGGCAAACGAGAAGGCAGTTGCGTTATTTTTAGACCGAAAGATTTCCTATCTGCAGATTACGGAGATCATTGAGGAGGCAATGGGACATTGTGACTTTATCGCACATCCGGATGTGGATGAGATTTTGGCAACGGAGCAGGAGGCCTATAGATTTATAGGAGACAGGTGGTAGTTTGAATATTGTAAGTATAATTATTGCGTTACTTATTTTCAGTGTTATCGTAATCTTTCACGAGTTGGGACATTTTTGGCTTGCAAAAGCGAATGGAATCCGGGTTAATGAGTTTTCATTGGGACTTGGACCAACGATCATCGGCTTCACGAAGGGGGAAACGAAGTATTCGATCAAGATTCTTCCATTTGGCGGAGCCTGTATGATGGAGGGTGAGGACGAGGATTCGTCTGACGATCGCGCATTCGGAAAGAAGTCGGTCTGGGCGCGTATGGGCGTTGTTTTTGCTGGACCATTTTTCAACTTCATTATGGCGTTTGTCTGTGCCTTTATCCTGATGAGCTGTATCGGATACGATAAGCCGGTCCTATCCGGAGTTATAGATGGATACGCTGCGGATGAAGCGGGGCTTCGGGCGGGCGATGAAATTGTCAAAATGAATCATTTTTCGGTGCATTTCTGTCGTGAGATCACTGCTTATGCAACTTTTCATGCAGGAGAAGAGGTTGAGGTCACCTATCTTCGTGACGGAGAGAAGAAGACGGCAACGCTGACCCCGAAATACGATGAGGAAGAAGACCGTTATCTGTACGGTTTCAGCTATACCGGGCAGGCACGCGTCAAAGGCAACGTTCTTACCAACATTAAGAACAGTTTCTATGAGTTGCGCTACTGGATCTACACGACAATCGAGAGTTTGAAGATGCTCGTGACCAGACAGGTTTCCGTCAATCAGATGAGCGGACCGGTCGGTATTGTAAAAAGCATGGGTGACACATATACACAGTCGGTTTCGACGGATGGCTATTATTATGCCTTCTTGAATCTTTTAAACTGGATCATTCTGTTATCCGCAAATCTTGGTGTGATGAATCTGCTTCCGCTTCCGGCATTGGACGGTGGACGTCTTGTATTTCTGATCGTTGAGGCAATCCGCGGAAAGAAGATCGATCCGAACAAGGAAGGCTTTGTGCATCTGATCGGAATTTTACTGTTGTTTGCACTCATGTTTGTTGTGATGTTTAACGACATTCGAAAATTGTTTATTTAAGATGGCATTGGTATAAATAGCAACTTTAGGCTGATTGCAGCCGAGGTTGTCAGAAGAACGTGAAATTGAGGTAGAAGTATATGGCTAGACATGTCACGAAGGAAGTAAAGATTGGAGATCGCGTGATTGGCGGAAATAATCCGATCGCGATCCAGTCGATGACAAATACACATACGGAAGATGTTGCGGCGACTGTTGCACAGATCAAACAGTTGACCAAGGCGGGATGTGAGATCATCCGCTGCGCGGTTCCGACTATGGAGGCGGCAAAGGCACTTGCTGAGATCAAGAAGCAGATTGCGATTCCGCTTGTTGCGGATATTCATTTTGATTATAAGCTGGCTCTGGCTGCGATGGAGTACGGTGCGGATAAGATTCGTATCAATCCGGGCAATATCGGAAGTGTCGAGCGCGTGAAAGCGGTCGTGGATGAGGCAAAAGCGCGTAATATTCCAATCCGTGTCGGTGTCAACAGCGGTTCTCTGGAGAAAAATCTGGTGGAGAAATACCATGGTGTGACGGCGGAAGGACTCGTGGAGAGTGCGCTGGATAAAGTGGCTTTGATTGAGGATATGGGCTATGATAACCTTGTCATCAGCATTAAGTCATCGGACGTGATGATGTGCGTGAAGGCACATGAACTGATCGCGGACAAGACCGATCATCCTCTGCATGTCGGAATCACGGAAGCCGGAACCATTATCAGCGGTAATATCAAGTCGGCGATCGGACTGGGGCTGATCTTAAATCAGGGAATTGGTGATACAATCCGCGTATCGCTGACCGGAGATCCGGTGGAGGAGATCAAGTCCGCCAAGCTGATCCTTCGAACGCTCGGACTTCGCAAGGGAGGCGTTGAAGTGGTATCGTGTCCGACCTGTGGAAGAACGAAGATTAATCTCATCGGACTTGCCAATCAGGTTGAGACGATGGTTGCGGAATACCCGCTTGACATCAAGGTCGCAGTCATGGGCTGCGTTGTCAACGGACCGGGAGAAGCAAGAGAGGCAGATCTCGGCGTGGCAGGCGGAATCGGAGAGGGACTGATCATCAAACACGGAGAGGTATATAAGAAGGTGCCGGAAGACCAGCTGCTTGAGGCACTTCGTTATGAGTTAGAACATTGGGGGCAGTAATATGACAAAGCCTTTTAAGGAGGCGTTTCCAACTCTGACACTTGAACCGGAGCTGGAAAGTCTGTTAGAGACAGCAGAAGTGACAAAAATAGGTGCGAATCATGATCACGATCATATTCGCATTTATTTGCGTGCAAAAAGACTGATCTTTAAAAAAAATATATGGAAGATCGAGGAGGCGATCGTCTCGCAGATCTTCAAAAATCAGAATGTCTCGGTAAAAATCATCGAGACGTTTGAACTGTCTGAGCAGTATACGCCGCAGTCACTGGTGGAAGTGTACAAGGACAGTATTCTGGACGAGCTGAATGCGTACAGCGTGCTTGAGTACAATCTGCTCCGCACGGCGGAGATGAAATTTGATCAGCCGCACCATCTGATCCTGACGATGGATGAGACGATCATTGCGAAGACGCGCACCGATGAGATACTTGAGTTCTTAGAGAAAGTTGTCTGTGAGCGGTGCGGCATGAATCTTGTGATCCAGACAGAGTTTCGCAAGCCGAAGGAGAGCAAGTACCGCAAGAATTCCGAGAAACAGATTGCACAGGAAGTGCAAAGTATTCTTGAGCGCACGAAGTTTGCTGTCATGGGAGACGAGGGCGAACCGTTACATAAGCCGGACGAGGGCGATTCTGGTGCCGATGTGGCTGTCGCAGCGGAAAAAATTGTAGAAAAAACTGCAAAAACAGCACAGAATCCTGCAAAGAAGCAGGAAAATGCGGGAAATGCTGCAAAAAAGAAGCATACATTCGAGAAAAAGGGCGAATTCCGCAAGAAATTCGATTATGATAACAGCAAGAAGTCGATGAATCCGGATGTGATCTACGGACGAGACTTTGAGGAAGAACCGATGGATATCGAGAAGATCGACGGACCGATCGGTGAGGTTGTCATTCACGGTAAGATCCTTTCCGTGGATACAAGGGAGATCCGTAACGAGAAAACGATCATCATTTTCTCAATCACTGATTTTACGGATACGATCGTGCTCAAGATCTTTGCGAGAAATGACGATGTAAAGGATCTTCTGAAGGAAATCAGCGGTGGAAAGTTTATCAAAGTTAAGGGTGTGGCTACGAT
>CAVHWG010000032.1:0-5553 GCA_963639645.1 Firmicutes bacterium TM09-10
TATATCTGTCCGTGCCGACCGTGACGCATCATATCAAGAGTCTCGAGGAGGAACTGGGGATTCCGCTTTTTTACAGAAACTCAAGAGTGGTCAAGCTGACGGAGCAGGGAGAAAAATTTTATTATGATGCCAAGGATATCTATCTGCGCATGGAGAAGGCGAAAGAGAAATTCAAAACGCATTCCGGACAGGAAAGCATATCGTTTCGCATCGGATGCATGGCGGTAAGAGAATTCGTCCGGATCGAACCCGTGCTTAAGATGCTCAGGGAAAAATATCCGTACCTTCGCCCGAAAGTGATGGAGCGGGATTTTTTCGATCTTAAAAATCTGTATGAAAATCAACAGCTCGAACTGGTCATCGCTTCGTCCGGCCTGTCGCAGCAGGGCTATTTTAAGAAAGTAACCACGTTTGAAAGTTGTGCAGTGATGCCTGCGGGACATCCGCTTGCGAATGAAAAGAAACTGACCTTTGGGCAGTTTGCGGAGGAAACGTTGATCACGCTGCCACCGAAGAGTATTCCGTTTCATAAAGGAAATACGTTTCAGGAACTGCTGACGCTGCACGGGCAGGATCATATTCATATCGTAAGCGAGGGCGACAAGGAAAGTCTTCTTCTGGCAAAATGCGGATATGGAATCGCGCTTTTGCCGGGATTTTATGTCTTTGATAACGTGGATGTGGTTTCGATCCCCATTGCAGACACCAAAAATATAGGGTATGGTTTTTATTACAGAAGCAAAGAAAAATACATTGCGGATTTCATCGATGTGTATCGAAAAAATAACCTGGAAGGATAGCCGCATGAAGAAAAAGCATTTTATCAGTATCAAGAACAAGATTATTCTGGCACTTCTTCCGATCATCGTCGTAACATATGGCTTAGTATGTACACTGACGGTAATGCGGATGAACACGGAGATCACGGAAGAACTGTAGGGTGAACAGGAAGTACAAAGACCGGCTGTTTTGTCAGCCGTTGAAGGAGTACATGACGCTGATCAATGAGATCCGCAGGAACTGCGAAAATATGGAATTCGTGCAGAAGGTCGCGAGGAAGGTCGTGCAGGAGGAAGCAATCTGGAAACAGTTGATCGGAGCAGATGTGCAGCCGAAACATAATGCATGCGAACTGTATTTCGAGGAGCGTGATATCGAAGCTTTTGTGGAGAAACTTGAGAGATTGTATCCGGAAACATGCTATGTCAATCACCTCATAGCGCATAGCTGGGGACAGAAAGTTGTGCGTTTCTATGATCCGGATGGAAATCTGATCGAGGTTGGAAGTCCGATGGCGAGATTTGACATAAGAGAAAAGCCATGATAGCATCTAAAAAGAGGAGGCGTTATCATCAATGAAAAAAGTGACATGGATATTGGCCTTTGCGGTGGGAATGTGTATATTTTCATCATGCGGTCAAACAAAGAACCCGGAAAATACGCAGACAAATGCAATAAGTTGTACTACAGAAATTAACGATGACACGAGTGAAACTGAAAATACACAGAGTGACGAAGCTTTTGATTCAGCGAATACGGATTCTATAAATGGAGATACAGGAGATTCGCCATCAGTAAGCAAAGACGTTCCGGAAACAAAGAATGATAATACCGGTTCAACAGAGGGGCATGAAGAAGAATCCTCCCAAACGGATGAAGCGAAAACTGATTTGTATGAGGGCGAGTATTCGGATTACGATGTTAATGAGCCGGCATTAGAAATTAAAAAAAATAATGATGAAACATATCAAATCCAAGTAAAAATAATTCGATTATTTTATTTGGATGATGGTGTGGGAACGTTGACAGAAAAAGGATTGGAATTTGAGGCAACAGGTCCTAATGGAAATAAGGTGAATGGAGTAATAAAATTAGAAGATGATATTGCAACGGTAACTTTTCTTAGTCAGGAATGGATCGATTTCGCAGGACAGAGCGAATACAAATTTCATAGAACATCAAATGTACCTAACATTTATGTGTATGAATAAGTTTCATTGTGTGACGAAACGTATGCATTTGCAATTTGCGCTCAAGTTGGTATAAAATAGGTACCAACATGGAAAAGTAAACGGATCAGAAATGAGTAGATCTGTGAAACACAAGAAGGAGGATCGTTTTATAACAATCCTCCTTCCATACGTTATGTATCGCTTTTTACTCCAGATAATCCGGAATACCGTCCTGATCAAGGTCGACGGAATGTGCTCCGATATCCATCGTGTTCATCGTTCTGCGCTTCATTCTTGCAGCCTCGGCAGCCTTTAACAGATAAGACTTGATCTCCTTGGCGTGCTTTATGTGGATCAGCTTCAGCTCAGGGTCTGTGACATCACCGGTGTAGCAGATGATCGTTGCAACGCCGACGATGCGCTCAAGCAGCGTGGTCGTCAGCTTGACATCCTGAATCTTGTAAATGTAGCAGTCGTCCTCGATCGTGTTAAGAAAGCCGCGGTTCGTTGTCAGAAGGTCGGGGGTAATGGTGTATTTTGTAAAAGTCCATGGCAGTCCCAGAAACAGAATACGCTTGCGTTCCCGAAACATTACGGTGTCATCGGTGTTCATATTTGTCTGTTGACTCATAGTAGAATCTCCTCCTAAAATAATATACAAATATTGTAACGAAAAAAGTGCAAAAAGCAAAGCTTTTTATCTTGAAAACTGCTTTTGATTATTATATGATAGTAAAAATGCGTAAAAAAGGAGGAACAAAATGCGACATTTAATGAGTCCTCTGGACCTTACTGTCGAAGAATTAGACCAGCTTTTAAATCTGGCTGCCGATATTAAGGACAATCCAGACAAATACGCCCATGCATGTGACGGTAAAAAACTTGCAACCTGTTTTTATGAGCCGAGTACAAGAACCCGCTTAAGTTTCGAGGCAGCAATGCTGAATTTAGGAGGTTCCGTTTTAGGTTTTGCCAGTGCTGATTCATCATCAGCTTCGAAGGGCGAAAGCATTTCTGATACAATTCGTGTTATTTCCTGCTATGCAGATATATGTGCCATGCGTCATCCAAAGGAAGGTGCAGCACTCGTAGCATCACAGAAGTCCCGTATTCCGGTGATCAATGCCGGCGATGGTGGACACCAGCATCCAACTCAGACATTAACAGATTTACTTACCATTCGTTCTCTTAAGGGAAGACTGGGCAATCTGACGATCGGTCTGTGCGGAGATTTAAAATTCGGACGTACGGTTCACTCGCTGATCAACGCTTTGATCCGTTACGAGAATGTGAAGTTTGTATTGATCTCCCCTGAGGAGCTGAAGATTCCGGATTACATCCGTGACGATGTGCTGAAGGCAAACAATGTGGAGTTTGAGGAAGTTGAGCGTCTCGAGGATGCGATGGGACAGCTGGATGTGCTGTACATGACAAGAGTGCAGAGAGAACGCTTTTTCAACGAAGAAGACTATGTACGTCTGAAAGATTTCTACATTCTGACCAAGGAGAAGATGGAACTTGCCAAGGACGATATGATCGTGCTGCATCCGTTGCCTCGTGTCAACGAGATCTCGGTTGAGGTGGATGATGATCCGCGCGCGGCCTATTTTACGCAGGTGCAGAACGGTGTGTATGTGCGTATGGCATTGATCCTGACACTTTTGGAAATTACGGTATAGGAGGAGCGGCATGTTAAATATCAGTGGAATTCATGAGGGATTTGTTTTAGACCATATTCAGGCGGGAATGAGCCTGCATATCTACCACGATCTCAAGCTGGACAAGCTTGACTGTACCGTGGCGATCATCAAGAATGCCAAGAGTAACAAGATGGGCAAGAAGGACATCATCAAGGTGGAGTGTCCGATCGAGGCGCTGGACCTGGATATTCTCGGATTCATCGATCACAATATCACGGTCAATGTGATCAAAGGCGACAAGATCGTTGAGAAGAAAGAACTGAAATTACCGAAGCAGGTCAAGAACGTGATCAAGTGTAAGAATCCGCGTTGCGTGACTTCCATCGAGCAGGAACTCGACCAGATCTTCCTGCTGACCGATGGGAACAAAGAAGTGTATCGTTGTAAATATTGCGAGGAGAAATATATCAATCCGAATCGCCGCAAATAGAAAGATAAGAGGAGCCGGTCCGTTATGGATCTGCTCCTTGTTTTATCTTACTGCCCTGCCAGCAAAGAAGCCGTTCGAAGACAAGGCCCGCGCATACCCATAAGGGATAATAGTCGAGCCGCACAAGACCGTCGATATTGAGAAAATTGTCGCTGTAATCCCATGGGCACACGCCGAAAAAGCGCAGTACACTGCCACTTATAAACTCACCGACCATGATCGCTGCACCGTAGAAAAAGCCGCGAAGCAGGATCGGCCAGTGTTTGATTTTGATGTAGATCGGACTGATGAGCGCGGCCATCCCGTAGATGGGAAACATCCAGATCGAGGTCCGTCCGAGAAGTCTTGTATCTCCGCACAGGAGGGCGCCGAAGGATGTGAACAGTATTTCCATGCACCAGCCGGTCAGTCCGCAGAGCAAAAAATTCTTCCGGTTCATGTCTCTCCTTTTTGTATCAACAGTATTAAGCGTTTGCGAAACTCTTGTGGCGCCCCGCTCGGGCTCGGCCGGCTCTGCGGCTGGCTCTTACGTTGAACACGATTTTAGACAAAATTATTGAATTTGCAAAATCTTCATTTGGCTCAAATTTTGTGTCCGAGCAACGCTTCGACCGTGCCCGAGCGGGGCGCCACAAGGGTTTCGCAAACGCTTATCAACAGTATGTCCATGAATCCGTCAGATATACTTGAAAAATCAAGCGGAGAATTATATCATAATATGCAGAATGCCGAGAATTATGATAGGAATTGATGAGGCATGCATGAAGTGAAAGAAAAGAGGATTGGATCATGGCTCATTTTCCGATGTTTTTGGATATTAACAACAAATGGTGTCTCGTTGTCGGAGGCGGTGAAGTGGCGCTTCGCAAAGTGAAGGTGCTGCTCGATTTCGGCGCATATGTGTTGGTGGTCGCGTGGGATGTCGACAAGGAGATCAAGAAGCTTCCGGTGAGCGTGTGTGAGCGGCATTTTGTCACGGAAGATATGAACGGCGTTGCGCTGGTTGTGGCGGCAACGGATGATCCTAAGTTCAACCACAAGATTGCGGAGCAGGCAAGAATTCGCGAGATTCCGGTGAATGCCGTGGATCAGCCGAAGGACTGCACGTTTATCTTCCCGTCTTATATAAAAAAGCAAAACGTGGTCGGTGCTTTTTCCAGTTCGGGCAACAGTCCGGTGCTGGCGCAGTATTTAAAGGAAGAGACCAAGAAGGTGCTGACGGATGAACTCGGCACGATCAACGAATATATGGGAAGTATAAGAAGCACGGTAAAAGGCGCACTTGCCACGGAGAGCGGGCGGAAGAAGGTATACCGGGCGGTGCTGGAGGAACTGTTGAAGAGGAATGAAAATGAACAGGAACTGCAGTTGGCGGATGAAGAATTACAAAGTTTGATTATAAAGCAGAAGACAGCAGAAAGTAAGTAGACATTGAAAATGAGATGCAAGTCTGTGCAATAGAGAAAGAAGG
>CAVHWG010000032.1:5563-9175 GCA_963639645.1 Firmicutes bacterium TM09-10
GAAATTTTAAAAATGGATCGTACAAGAAGATTAAGACAAACGGTTGCGCTGCGCAATATGGTAAGAGAGAATCATGTGAGGGTGGATGAGCTGATCTATCCGCTTTTTGTTATGGAAGGCGAGAATCTTGTGGAGCCGGTTGAGTCGATGCCGGGCATCTGCCAGTATTCGCCTGACCGCATGAACGAGGAACTTGACCGTGTGAAAGAAGCAGGGATTCCGGCAATCCTGATCTTCGGAATTCCGGCACACAAGGATGAAGTTGGAAGCGGAGCTTACGATGAGCACGGAATCGTGCAGGAGGCAATCCGCCGGATCAAGAAGGATTATCCGGATCTGATCGTGATCGCGGATGTATGTCTGTGCGAATATACTTCACACGGTCACTGCGGTCTGATCAAAGACGGTGTGATCTTAAACGATGAGACGCTTCCGCTGCTTGCAAAATCTGCGGTCAGCTATGCAGAGGCGGGGGCGGATATCGTGGCACCGAGCGATATGATGGACAAGCGCGTCGGCGCGATCCGCAAGGCTTTGGACGAAGCTGGATTTACTTACACTCCGATTATGGCATACTCTGCGAAATTCGCGTCCGGCTACTATGGACCGTTCCGCGATGCGGCACATTCCGCACCGGGATTCGGAGACAGAAAGACCTACCAGATGGATCCGGCGAACGGACAGGAAGCGCTGCGCGAGGTGGAAGAAGACATCGCGGAAGGTGCGGATCTGATCATCGCAAAACCGGCGATGGCGTATATGGATATCATCCGTGCCATTCACGAGAACTACAATGTGCCGATCGTGGCGTACAATGTCAGCGGAGAGTATGCGATGGTCAAGGCTGCCGCAGCCAACGGCTGGATCGACGAGAAGAAGATCGTTATGGAAAATATGATCGGAATGAAGCGTGCAGGGGCGAAGATGATCATTACCTATCATGCGCTCGATGTGGCACGCTGGATTCGCGAGGAGGAATAAAAAGATGTCAGACACAAATTCAAAGACTTTATATGACAGAGCCGTAAAACGCCTGCCGGGTGGGGTAAACAGCCCGGTCCGCGCGTATCAGGCAGTAGGACGAACACCGCGTTTTATACAGAGCGCAAAAGGCGCGCACATCACGGATGTGGACGGCAACGAGATGATTGATTATGTATGTTCCTGGGGACCGGGAATCCTGGGGCATGCCGATCCGCGCGTGGTAGCCGATGTGAAAAAAGCCTGTGACGAGGGTCTGACCTACGGCGCACCGACGGAGCGCGAGGTGGAGATGGCAGAACTTCTGGCGAAACTTGTTCCGTCCATGGAAGTCAGCCGCCTTGTAAGCTCGGGAACCGAGGCAACGATGAGTGCCATCCGTGTGGCGAGAGGCTACACTAGAAGAGACAAGATCATTAAGTTTCGAGGCTGTTATCACGGACATTCTGACGGGCTTTTAGTGAAAGCGGGATCGGCGGCACTGACAACATCGGTTCCGGACAGCGCAGGTGTTCCGGCAGATTATACGAAGAACACGCTTGTGGCGGAATACAATAACAAAGACAGCGTGCAGGCGCTTTTTGAGGCGAATCCGGATTCGATCGCGGCGATCATCGTGGAGCCGGTGGCTGCAAACATGGGTGTAGTGCTTCCGCAGGACGGTTTCCTTGCATTTCTGCGCGAGATCACGAACCGGTACGGAGCGCTGCTTATTTTTGATGAAGTCATTACGGGATTTCGTCTGGCATTGGGCGGAGCGCAGCAGTATTTTCATGTGACGCCGGATCTCACCACATTCGGCAAGATCATCGGCGGAGGCATGCCGGTCGGTGCATACGGCGGACGCGAGGACATCATGCGCATGGTTTCGCCGGACGGACCGGTTTATCAGGCGGGAACGCTTTCCGGTAACCCGATCGCCACGGCAGCGGGACTTGCGACACTTCGCATTTTGCAGGAAGATACCGGAATCTATGACCGGCTCGAGGCACGCGCAAAGAAGCTGGCAGATGCGGTGCGAAAGGCAGCAGGGGATCGCGTGAGCGTCAACCAGATCGGTTCGCTGATGAGCATTTTCTTTACGCAAGATACGGTCACGGATTATGAGACGGCAACCCACGCCGACACGAAGCAGTACGCGGACTATTTCGGTTATCTGCTCGACCGCGGCATCTATGTGGCACCGTCGCAGTTTGAGGCGATGTTTCTGTCGGATGCGCATTCCGGGGAGGACCTGGAGCGTACGATCGAAGTGATGAGAGAATACTTTTCAAAGTAGTTTTACATGATTGGATACAGATAGATTAAGAATAATCGTTACACTAGAAAAAATGGAATTTGGATATATAGGAATCAACTATAAAAATGCGAATCAGGATGTTCGTGACAAAGTATCGTTTACGGACAACCAGAAGATCGATTTTATGCAGAAAGCATCGGATCGCGGCGTGGAACAGTGCATGGTGCTCTCCACCTGCAACCGCAGCGAAGTCTTCTTCTGGGCGGATGATGCGGATGTGATCAAGTCATTATATCTGGAAAGTTTTCCGGAAACGGATCTTGCACCGTATCTGGACTGCCGGAGCGGGGATGAGGCTTTGGGCTATCTCTTTCGCGTGGCAGCGGGGCTGGAGTCCATGGTGCTCGGTGAGGACCAGATCTTAGGGCAGGTGAAGGATGCGTTTGAACTGGCGCAGACATTGGGGCATACCGGCAAGGAACTCAACAAGGTGGTGCGTGAGGCAGTCACCTGCGCCAAGAAGATGAAGACCGAGTTGAAGATCAGCGAGAAGCCGCTTTCCGTCAGTTATGTCGGCATCCAGCAGCTTAAGGACGCGTTTGGTATCGCCGGGAAAAAGGCGCTTGTGATCGGAAGCGGCAAGACAGCGGTGCTTGCCTTGCGCTATCTCTATGAGTATGGGATTGCGGCAGTGACGGTGTGCAGCCGGACATTTTCGCATGCAAAGGAAGTTCTGGGTGAGTTTCCGGATGTTGAGATCGTGCCGTATGAGAAGCGATATGAGAAGATGAAAGATTGTGACATCGTTGTGTCGGCAACTGCGTCCCCACACCTTGTCGTGAAAGCGGACTGTGTGCAGATCGACCGACAGGTGGCTTTCCTTGATCTTGCTTCACCGCGTGACATTGATCCGGCAATCGGAGAGCGGGCGCTTCTTTTGAACCTGGATGCATTAGACCGCATCGTGGAGCATAATTATAAGGAGCGGGAGGCTCTGGTGCAGCAGGGGCAGTCCATGATCGATGAGGAACTTTCGGAGACGAAGGAGTGGCTGAATTCGACCGGCGTGGATGCGACGATTGAATCGCTGCAACAGAAATGCGATGAGATCGTATCGGACAGTTACGAGTATCTGAACCGGAAGCTGGATCTGTCGGCAAGAGAGCAGAAGATCGTCAAAAAGATTTTAAAGGCATCGCTTCGCCGTCTGCTTCGTGAGCCGATCCTCGAGATGAAACAGGTGGAGTCGAAGGAGCAGCAGGAGGAGTATCAGAAGGTTGTTCGGCAATTATTCCAGATTGAGGAGAATTAGCCAATTGTTGATGTAAAAGTCCTTTTGGACATTAGAGGTGGAAGAGATATATGCAATTTGTGATCGGAACCCGCGGTTC
>CAVHWG010000032.1:9185-13054 GCA_963639645.1 Firmicutes bacterium TM09-10
GCGGAATACGTGCAGAAGAAATTACAGGAACGATATCCGGAACATGAATTTACGCTCAAGATCATCAAGACTAAAGGTGATAAGATTCAGGATAAGTCCCTTTCCGCGATCGGAGATAAGGGGCTTTTTGTCAAGGAGATCGAGCGGGAATTGTTAGATGGTGAGATTCAGCTTGCGGTGCACAGCATGAAAGATATGCCGGGGGAGATCCCGGAGGGCTTATGTTTTGCGGATGCGTGGGAGAGGGAAGACCCGAGAGACGTGCTGATCCTGCGTGAGGCAGAATCACTCGCGGATCTGCCGGAACATGCCGTGATCGGGACGGGAAGCAAGCGACGTGCCTGTCAGCTTCTTGCGCTGCGCCCGGATCTTACGATCGTGGATCTCCGCGGCAATGTGGACACACGCCTTAAGAAGATGCAGGAGCAGAAATTAGACGGAATCGTGCTTGCAGCAGCGGGACTCAAGCGTCTTCACATGGAATCCGTGATCACGCAGTATCTTACCACGGAGGAGATGATTCCTGCGGCGGCACAGGGAACACTCGCAATCGAACTTCGCAGTCAGAATTCGGAACTGCTTTCGATGGTGAATGCTTTTTCCGATGCGAAGGCGCAGCGGATTGCGCAGACGGAGCGTGCATTCTTACAGCAGATCGGTGGGGACTGTCATATGCCGATCGGCGCGCATGCTACGATTCTTGCGGATGGAAATATAAGGCTTTTCACATTGTTCGGGGATGCGGACGGAAAGCAGATCGCAACCTGCGAGAAGGTTGGAAATGATCCGGAGGCACTTGCGGCTGCAGCAGTGCTGGAACTTAAAAATAGATTACGTACAATACCGAAACGTTTTGTCGGTTGCGATTCGTGCGAAGATCAATCCGAGCGGTAACGCTAAAATGATCAGGAGTGCGGAGGCAAGCCACGAGGCGGCTGTTGACAGTTCCATGATGCCGAGGTTGTAGAAACCTTTGTACAGATACAGTCCCGGGACCATGATGACGATGGACGGAACGGTCAGTGAAATACGCGGGTAACCGGCGACGCCTTTGAGTGTGGAGGCGAGGATTCCTGCGAGAAAAGCACCGATGAATGCAGCGGCAGCAGGTGGGATTGTGTATAGATCGATCAGTTCCAGACGCAGTGTGTTCGATACCGCACCGATGAGTCCGGCAGCAGCGGCGAGACGGTGCGGGCTGTTAAACATGATCGAGAAACCGAAGACTCCGCAGAAGCTGAACAGCATGCGAAGCAGGATCCACTGCCACAATGCAAGATCCAGAGGAAGGAACGCGATCGGTTTTAAGCCGAGCAGCATCGCGAGGATCCATGCGGTCATGGTCGCAACCGTAACAATAATTAAAGCATAACTCAGACGCTCGGTTCCGGAACGCATATCCAGTTTGGCGAGGTCGATACCGCTTGTGATAAACGGAAATCCCGGAATGATAAAAAGCATAGAGCAGATGTAGCCCGCTTCATGCTGGAGATTGACCGCAAAGATGATCTCGAGTATTTTCAACAGTACCGTGTAACTTAAACATGCCGCAGAGACGGATGTCATGATACACAAGAACAGGGTGAAATGGTGCTTGGACAGTTTACACCGCACATAATTTCCGATGCCCGCGCCGACAAAGGCACACAACATCTCAACATAACCGCCGCCCAACAGAAAGGTGAAGGCGCCGCAGGCTAAGGCCGCCGCAACCGCCAATGTGGAAGGCGAGTATAATCCATGAATTTCTTCAATCTGATCGAGTGCAGAGTGAATTTTCTCACAGCTTTGCGTAATCTCATTTTCCGAAAAATGCATGACGAATTTTTCCAGACGGTTCAGTTGCGACGTATTGACACCGGTGTTGGTCAGGCACAGCGACTGGCTGAAGCTTTCTTCGCCGTCAAAGCAGGTGTAATTGATTGACATGAGACCGATATCCACCGTGCAGGTAACGTGCATCAGCTCCGACAGTTCATTCATGGAGCTGCGGACGCGCCACGCTCCGGTACCGCAGGAGAGCATCATGATTCCGACTCTTCCTACGATGGACGCCTTGGCAGACAGTTTTGCCTCTGTGATCGGTGTCTTGTCGCTTGGATCTGCATATTCATGCCAGAGAATATCCATATGATTTTTTTTGATAACAGGTTGTGGTTTCGCAGTTTTCATAGGACACCTCTGGTTTACAGGTCAAGGCTGTCGCTTCCGGCAACTTTGATCATATTTTCACGGCAGGATAAGACAAGCCCGTCAATGACACCCAGATGCTGGAGCATCTTGCTCTCAAACTGATGGATCGGGAGCAGGACACCGAGTTCATCAAAGGATTTGCCGGACCGGATTCCTGTCTCCTGACCATAGTATACGATCGCAGAGTAGGCTTCCTGCTGGATTTTCTGAAACGTGTTCCAGATCACATCGTAAGCCTGTGCTTCGGTCAGATTGAGCTTCTTGGTATCCGGCAAAGCATAGAGGACGAGGATGCCGCGCTGCTTGTTCTCTTTCTTTTCACAGATCGCCATATCGTGCGTGTAGTAGCGGACAAGATCGTATCCGTCCGCCAGATAAAGCTTTGAGCGCGGAGCGACAGGATGTGCTTTGAAGATTTCCTGAAATTTCTTATATTCATGTTTCGAGACAAGTTCCTTTTTGTTTTCTGCAAGATTGCCGTCGGCATCGGTCAGAAGAACCGGATTTTCGCCGGCCTTGCCGTGGAAGCGTTTCGGAATCAGATAAGCTTCTTTTAGGAGATCGAACATGCTTCGGTTGCACAGCTCGAGTAACAGGGCACTCACATCGCCGTTTTTGTACGCGTTGAGCAGAACTTCGGCGAAATGATGCGGGTCCGGGTCCATATAGCGGTCCTCTTCACTCAAATGTCCGTAAAATGTTTCAATCAGCCGATTGCAGGATTCCTTCGAAGAAAGAATTCTGGAAAACATATTCTCTACTTCTTTTTCGCGTGGTAATACTAATGACATAAGAACATCTCCTTGTTGTTTTTCTTTTCTAATCGGATTATAATTTGAGAATGGTAATAAGTAAAAAGTATCATTGATATGATGAAAATCATTATTTGATATACCGAAAGAGGAACGATATGAACGTCAATCTGGAATACTACAGAATCTTTTATTATGTAGCAAAGTATGGAAATTTTACGAAAGCGGCGCGTGCGCTCAACAACAGTCAGCCGAATATTACGCGTGCGATGAATTGTCTGGAGAGTGAGGTCAACTGCACGCTTTTTGTCCGGACAAACAGGGGCGTCTACCTGACACCTGAGGGTGAACGACTCTATGCAAGAGTTTCCGTGGCGATGAAGCAGTTTCAGCTTGCGGAGGAGGAACTGTCGGACAGCGCCGGACTGGAATACGGAAGCATCTCGATCGGTGCGACCGAGACCGCGTTGAATATCTATCTGCTGGAGCGCCTGAAAAAGTTTCATATGTCATATCCGGGTGTCAAGCTTAAGATTACGAATCATTCGACGCCGCAGGCAATCCGCTCGCTCAAAAGCGGTGAGATCGATTTTGCGATTGTGACAACGCCGCTTGAGACGGATGGATCGATGAATGAAGTGCCGCTCAAAGAATTTCATGAAATGCTTGTCGGTGGCAGATCGTTTGCCGAACTGGAGGAGAGGAAGCTGTCCATTAAGGATCTGAAGGAATATCCGTTTATCAGCCTCGGTGCCAACACGGCAACGTATCGTTTCTACTATCAGTGGTTCTTATCCTGCGGAGCGGAGCTGGTTGCGGATACGGAGGCCGCAACGACGGATCAGATCTTATCTCTAGTAAAAAGCGAGCTTGGACTGGCTTTTCTGCCGGAGAGTATGGCGCAGGAGGCGATAAGGAAGCAGG
>CAVHWG010000033.1:0-18486 GCA_963639645.1 Firmicutes bacterium TM09-10
GATTATGCCACACAAATTTCAGATATGCAAGTTTGATACACTCTTCATTTACAGGATAAGTAATAATATGATTTGGGTATAAAACAAAAAATAAAAAGGGACCGAAACCGATCCCTTTGCTTTACATTTTATGAAATTAACGAAGGAAGCCGAATGAACTGATAATTGCGGCTTCTTTTGCCTTGCCGGAACATACCTGGAAAAAGCAGATGATCTTCACAACAAGAAGAATGATCGCACATACCGCTGCAGCGATCGGAACGATCACGGTCCAGAACAGAACTGCAGTAATAATACCGACCAATACCGTACATACCGTAATTTTTAATGCCTGACGCACATGGAACATAATGTAATCAGAATCCTTCGCTGCGAGCAGCGCAATAATGATGCCGATGGTTCCAAGCAGATATGGAAGCATTGCAAATACTTTATGCTCGGAGATATCCTGTGGTGTAAACTCCGCGGTATGATCCTTCGGATCGATATATGGCGCACCGTACGGAGGCATACCCCCTGCGTAATTCTGCTGAAATCCCTGCTGATTCATCTGTGGATTTCCCTGCGCGTTAAACTGCGCATTTGCCTGCGGGTTCTGATTCCCCTGTGGCATTCCGTTTCCCGGCTGTGTATATCCCTGCTGCTCATTTGCACCCATTGCAGCTCCGCACTTCGTGCAAAAAGCGCTGCCGTCTGTTACTTCGCTTCCGCATTTTGGACAAATCATGTTTTACTCCTCCTAAAGACTATGTATTTTCTTTACTTTTTATTGTAATGATTTCCCTATTTTGTGTCAATTAACTTGTGCTTTCCATTCCTTAACATTTCTTTAAAGTTCCTTTAAGGTTCGTATTGTACACTAAGTCCATCAAAAGGAGGTAACCCATGAGTGATCAGATGATCTTTAAACGCTATGAAATAAAATATATGCTGACAAAACAGCAGAAAATACGCCTTTGCCAGATGATGCAGAGCGTCATGGTTGCAGACGAACACGGCAGGAACACGATCCAGAGTCTCTACTTTGACACGCCGGATTATCGTCTCATCCGCACATCTTTGGACAAACCGTTTTATAAAGAGAAATTACGGCTCAGAAGTTACGGTGTGGCAACCGAAGACAGCGATGTATTTATCGAGTTAAAGAAAAAATACGATTCCGTCGTATACAAAAGGCGTATCGGAATGACCGAGCGAAATGCCCGTGCCTATCTGCTCTCCCATGAACCGGTCACCGAATCACAGATTTCCCGTGAAATTGATTACTGTATGAATTATTACAGGGATCTCGCCCCGAGAATGCTGCTCAGCTATGAGCGTGAAGCCTTCTATCACCGGACCGACCGCAATCTGCGCATCACTTTGGATGAAAATATTTTATGGAGAGACTACGATGTTGATCTCAAAGCCGGCATCTACGGCACGCCGATCCTGAAAAAAGGTCAGGTACTGATGGAAGTCAAGACCGCCGGCGCAATGCCGCTTTGGCTTGTTCAGTTTTTGAGTGAAAACCATATTTACAAGACATCGTTTTCCAAATACGGAACCGCTTACAAAACACTGATGCAGCGCACAGGCGAATCTGAAGCTTCATTTGCCGGCGAAACCGCATCTATTTACGAAAAAGGAGGAATTTACCACTATGCTTAATACATTATTTGAATCGATTTTTACATCCACAGAATCCACAACCATCGCACAGTTTCTGCTGTGCATCGCAGTCTCACTGCTGATCGGATTCTTCTTTGCGATCGTGTATCGCTACAAAAACCACGCAACCCAGAGTTTCCTCATCACACTCGCACTGTTACCTGCATCCGTGTGTGCCGTCATCCTGATGGTCAACGGCAATGTCGGTGCAGGAGTTGCGGTAGCAGGCGCTTTTTCCCTCGTGAGATTCCGTTCCGTACCGGGCAATGCGCGTGACATCGGAACGATCTTCCTTACGATGGCAGCCGGACTGATGACCGGAATGGGTTATCTCGGATATGCAGTGCTTTTTTCCTTAATCCTCGGACTGGTCATGGTCATCCTGACGCAGACCGGATTCGGCACCGCCGATGACTCCGACGCAGACAAGACACTGCGCATCACGATCCCGGAAGATTTAAATTACTCCACCGTTTTTGACGATCTGTTTGCACAGTACACCACCAGCTGCAAACTTATCTCCGTTAAGACAACAAATATGGGAAGCATGTTCAAATTACAGTACCATCTGATACTCGCGGACCCATCCGCGGAAAAAGCATTCATCGATGCGCTCCGTTGCCGCAACGGCAACCTCGAGATCAGCATCACAAGGCAGGAGGCGAATACGTATGAGTTATAACAATACAAAATTATTAGCAGCCATATTAGGATATTCTTTACTTGCCTGCAGCATCTGCGGATGCTCGGCAAGCACAAATGCATTGTCCACCGAGACGACGGAATCTTCCACCGGTTCCACGTACGCCGTCACGCACCTTGATGCGGACGATATGTTCACAGACCGTGACAAGGAAGTGGGTTACGATGAGGAGACTGCCGTATCCGTCACACTCGCGGACGGTGCAAGCAGCTGCAACAACGATTCCGTAAGCATCGCAGATGACACCATAACGATTTCCAAGGAAGGCACTTATATTTTAAGCGGAAGCTTAAGCAACGGACAAGTGATCATCGATGCGGATGAAAATACGAAGATTCAGCTTGTACTCAACAACGTCTCCATCAATTGCGACACCAGTGCCGCCATCTATGTGCGGCAGGCCGACAAAGTCTTTATAACGCTTGCTTCCGGTTCCGAAAACACATTAAGCAACACCAGTGACTTTGTTGCAATCGATGATAACAACATTGATGCCGTCATCTTCTCGAAAGACGATCTGACGCTCAACGGCTCCGGTTCACTCACCGTAAATGCCGCTTACGGACACGGCATCGTCTCCAAGGATGATCTTGTCATCACCAGTGGAACCTACACGATCACCGCTGCCAAACATGCCTTAAGCGGCAAAGACAGTGTCCGTATCGCAGACGGTGTGATTACGCTCGATGCCGGAACCGACGGTATCCACAGTGAGAATACTGACAAAGACGGCAAAGGATTTATCTACATCGCCGGCGGCGACATTAACATTGAATCCGATTCCGACGGAATGGATGCAGAAGAAACATTACAGATCGATGGCGGCTCCATGACCATCGCAGCCGGCGATGACGGCGTGCACTCCGATGCCGATCTCATCATCACGGACGGAACGATCGACGTAACGAAGAGCTACGAGGGACTTGAGGGAATGACCGTGACCATCGAGGATGGCGACATCAGCGTTGTCTCTTCCGATGACGGACTGAATGCAGCCGGAGATCCTGCAGATGCGACAACTTCCGATACGACAGACAATTCGAGCAATTCATCAGCCTCAGATAACGATGCTAAAAATGCTGCACCGCCTGCTGGAGACACCGAGAATAACTCAGCTACAGATGCACAGACAGTAAGTTCATCCGATAACAGCTCTTCTTCTGCCGACACCGGAAATAACGATGATGCCAAAAATTCCGACAATAACTCGAATACGCCTCCGGCAAAACCGGACGGATCAAACGACAACGGTGGTACTTCACCCGAAAAACCGGATGGATCGGATAACAACGGCGGTACTCCTCCGCAGCGTCCGGATGACTCCAACAGTTCGTCCGATGGTAATTCATCCGATAACAATGCCTCCGGTGACCAGTCTACACCTCCGGAACTTCCGGACAATGCAGACGGCAACTCCAATATGCCGCAGCGTCCGGACGATTCGAATATGCCGTCCGGCGGACCGGGTGGCAATGACGGATTTGGCGGCGGAATGGATGAAGCTCATGATTACAACTTTATCGTAATCAGCGGCGGCACACTGAGCGTCAATGCAAATGGTGACGGCATCGATTCCAATGGCGATCTCGTCATCACCGGCGGAACGATCTATGTATCCGGCCCGACAAACGGCGGCGACGGCGCTTTGGATTACTCCGGAGATGCAACGATCAGCGGCGGCACGATCATCGCCGTCGGAGCCAGCGGTATGGCACAGAATTTCGGCTCCGATTCCACACAGGGAAGCATGCTCGTAACCGTTGCCGACTCTACTTTGACCGGTGATCTGACACTGACCGATTCCAACGGAAATGTCGTTGTATCCTACTCTCCTGAGAAAGCCTACAACTCCGTTGTGATCAGTTGTCCGGACCTAAAAGAAGGCGAAACCTACACTTTGATAACCGGTGATGTAACAAACACCGTGACCATGTCATCTCTCATCTACGGAGAAGATGATCAGACGCGAAGATAACTATGAAAGGGAGCTGCGATTGCAGCTCCCTTTATTTATGTAACAGACTTACCGGCCAAGCGTAAGCATCGTATTGATGCATCGTCCTGCCTCTTCCATAACCTTCTCATCCATCTGAATCTCTTCTCCGCCGTCTCCCAGCAGACAATGGTATACGTCTCCAAGTGTGGTAAGCTTCATGTTGTGACATACACAGTCCTTCGACAACGGATAAAACTTCTTATCCGGGCACTCATACTGCAAATGCTGCACGATGCTGTTTTCGGTTCCGATAATAAATTCCTTCGCATCGCTCTTCTTGGCAAAATCCATGATTCCGGTCGTCGAACCACGGAAATCGGCTTTTTCCGATACTTCCGGAAGACACTCCGGGTGTACAAGAAGGAGTGCGTCCGGATGCGCTTTTCGCGCTTTCTCGACATCACGAACTGACATGCGCACATGGGTCGGACAGCCGCCCTGCAACAGTTTGATGTTTTTCTCCGGCACCTGATCCGCAACCCATTTTCCAAGGTTACAATCCGGAATGAATAAAATGTTCTTGTTGTCAATATTTTTAACGATCTGCACTGCAGACGAGGAAGTCACACACACATCGCAGATGGTTTTGAGTTCCGAGGTCGTGTTAATGTAAGCGACAACCGTGTAGTCCGGATACATCTGCTTGACACCGGAGATCAGCTCCACGTCCATCTGCTCCGCCATCGGGCAGCCTGCCTGCGCGTTCGATAAGATCACTTTTTTCTCCGGCGAAAGGATTTTACAGGTCTCTGCCATAAAACGCACGCCACACATGATCACGGTCTTCTGCTTTGCCTGCGCCGCCTGCTTGCTCAGTCCGTACGAATCTCCTACATAATCGGCAACCTCCCAGATATCATGACTCTGATACGCATGCGCGAGGATGCACACATCCTTCTCCTTCTTCAATCGGATGATCTCATCCTGCAATTCTCTTGTTGTAAACATAAATTCTGCTCCTATCATTGAATACCAGCTTTTCGCTGCTATCATCTCTCCTTGTACTCCGCTCCGAAAAAGCGTTATCCCTAGTATACTCACTGTCTTTTCCACTGTCAAGACACATGTTTTGTTTTCTGTAAACTTACACATACATTTGCATTTTGCTGCTCCCCCATTCACAATACTTTTCCACAAAAAAACACTAAGTGCGCCTAAAAAGGCTTGCTTAGTGCTTTCTTATCGTAAATATTTAAATGTTTCTCCCTGCCTCACTCTAAAACCACGGCAATTTGTGAAACGGAATGATTACATTCACCTGACACTTAATATCCGCATAGGAGATATACGGGTTCTCCCAGTACCGCGCGTCCAGTGATACCTCGCGATTGTCTCCCAGAAGGAATACACAACCGTCCGGAACCGTGAATGTCTCATCACATTCCGTCAGTACATCATCGTCCAGATAAGCGGATTCATCCAGTTCTTCGCCATTGATATGTACACGATCATTCTCAAACGAAACCGTTTCTCCCGGAAGTCCGATGACACGCTTGACCATGATCGTATCCTCTTCCGCCTGATAGAAATTGACGATATCGCCTCTCTGCGGTGCCTCATTCGTGTATGCGTTTCGATCGCCGATCGTCCAGTCATGCACCATAATGGTCGGTTCCATGCTCTCCGATGGAATTCGTGCCATCATCAAAAAGAAGTGGAATGTTATATAGATTGCAACCAATATAGCTCCGTAAATGCCCCAGCCAAGGATTGTTTTCTTCTTTTCCTTTTTTGCTTCTTTTATAGGCTTCTTCTCTTGCTGTACACTCTCCGATGCATTCTCTTCAGCGGTCAAATCATTAGTATTCAAATCTTCTATATCCAGCTTGCTCATAATAGATCCTCGTCTTCTCTCGTTGTAATGACTTACATTATAACAATAACGGAATTGATTTACAACCGACTGTCGTTTCATTTCCGGAAAACGACAAAAAAAGAACCCCAAAGACTTCACCAAAGCCTCTGAGGTTGCCCCTGCCAAGGATTCTCTCACCTTTGTACCGGAATCCTTGAAATAGTCGGCGCGACAGGATTTGAACCTGCGACCTCTGCGTCCCGAACGCAGCGCTCTACCAAGCTGAGCCACGCGCCGTTTTTCAACTGCCCAATTATATTATCATATATGCACACATTTGTCTAGTCCATTTTTACTTTCTGACACAATTTTTGATGGCTTTTTTTTCAAAAACATTATAAGATAACATTATAAGATAACATTATAAGATAGAGTTAGTTTCAGCCTCTCGACCACAATGAATTACGATAGGCTGCTATTTCCGAGAAGGAGGAAAATCACGATTATGAAACACACCGCTCTCATTACCGGCGCCTCGCGCGGCATCGGTGCAGCACTTGCCGAAACATTTGCACACGCAGGCTATCAGCTTGCACTGTGCTGCCGGAATTCCGAAGAGACGCTTCGCGCACTTGCCGATCGCTTACAAAAACAATACAATACGACCGTTCTTGTCTTCATCGGCGATGTCGGCGACTATGCCTTTGTCAAGGAAATGACAGCGAAGACGCTTGAGACATTCGGCTCGATCGATGTGCTCATCAACAATGCCGGAATTTCTTACATTGGTCTGCTCACCGATATGTCGATCGACGCCTGGAACCGGATCGTCGCAACCAACCTGACATCCGTATTCTCCACCTGCCGCTGCGTCGTTCCATCGATGGTGCACAACAAGAGCGGCCGGATCATCAATATTTCCTCTGTGTGGGGCAATGTCGGAGCCTCCTGCGAAGTCGCATACTCCGCATGCAAAGGCGGTATCAATTCCTTTACCCGCGCATTAGGCAAGGAACTTGCACCGAGCAATATTACGGTAAATGCGATCGCGTGCGGCGTCATCGACACCGATATGAACCGCTGCTTCTCCGAGGAGGAACGTGCACAACTGGTCTCCGAGATTCCTGCGGAACGCATGGGAACTCCGGAAGAGGTTGCCGAACTGGCGCTCTCCATCGCCTCCGGTCATGCCTACCTCAATGGACAGGTCATCACATTGGACGGCGGATGGATTTAAATTCTATACTTTTCGAATTTTAGCGAATCTGTCTATATAATTGTACTTCTGCTATTTCTTTTTCCTGGTCTTTTATTTACAATTTAGCTATGGAGAAGAAATCACGCACAACATACAAACATGAAACCTTTGGTCAGCGGCTGAACGCGATCATGATCGCACAGAACATTTCCAACCAGCAGTTGGCCACACAACTGACACTTGCCGCAACCACGATCAGCGGTTACCGCACCGGACGTCGCGCTCCGAGTGTGGATGAACTCGTGCGCCTTGCCGACGCGCTTGACGTATCTGTCGCATACCTGATCTGTGACACCGAACCGGAAACGAAAATCTGATCCTATGCTTCGTCTTTCTCCGCAACCAGAATGACGGTCGCGCGGCTCGGTACCTGTACACGATTCCACGAGTATTCCGTCTGTTCCTGCGGATCCTTATCATCCGAATACTCGCAATTGGTATTGGCAACGATCTTCCAATGCCGGCCCTGCGGAGGTTCCGGGAGCTTGAGAGGAAGCGGTTCCCAATAGGAATTCATCGCATAGAATACGATATCATCCTCCGTGTCCGTGGCATTTCGTCCGGCATACATGATGCCGATCAGATGCGTATTGAAATCCGTGTGATTGCGATACGGTTCTCCGTTGTGAATACTGATCATCGGAAGTCCGCATTCCGCCTGCTTTGTATCTTTGCGGAGGATTGGATGTTTTGCACGGAAATGAATCATAAAACACGCAAAATCATGAATCTCATGATATTCATTCAGACGATTCCAGTCCAGCCACGAAATGATATTATCCTGACAGTAGGCATTATTGTTACCGAACTGTGTATTACAGAACTCATCGCCCGCAAGAAACATCGCCGGTCCCCGGCTGCACATGAGCGCGGCAAACGCATTCTTGACAAGCCTTCTTCTAAGCCCCTCAACCTGCGGATCCGCGGAAGCGCCCTCCACACCACAGTTCCAGCTGTGTCCGTTGTTATCACCGTCCGTATTCCCCCATCCGTTTTTCTCATTGTGCTTCTGATTATAAGAATACAGATCATACAGCGTAAATCCGTCGTGACAGGTCAGGAAATTGACCGATGCGCTGTATCCGCGGCTTGCCGGATCATACATATCCGAAGATCCCGTAATTCGCGTGATCGCACGCTCTGCCATACCCTGATCGCCTTTTAAGAAACAGCGCATGTCATCACGATACCGTCCGTTCCACTCTGCCCAACGGTTCCATGACGGGAAGCTTCCGACCTGATACAGTCCGCCCGCATCCCACGCCTCGGCGATCAGCTTCATATTGCCAAGTATCGAATCGAACGCCAACGCCTCCAGGATTGGCGGATTGTTCATCGGGGCACCGTTCTGGTCACGTCCGAGAATGGATGCAAGGTCAAAGCGGAATCCATCCACACGGTACTCCACCGCCCAGTGACGCAGACAGTCCACGATAAAGTTGCGCACGACCGGATGATTGCAGTTCATAACATTACCACAGCCACTGAAATTGTAATAATGCGCATCCGGTGTAAGCATATAATAAATATTATTGTCAATTCCCTTAAAGCAGAAGCTCGGTCCCATCTCGTTGCCTTCTGCCGTATGGTTGAATACAACGTCAAGAATCACCTCGATCCCGTTCGCTTTCAGCTCACGGATCAGATGCTTGAGCTCATCACCCTCATGGTTGTGCTCCTCTTTGTACGCATAACTTGTATTCGGTGCAAAAAACGACACCGTATTGTATCCCCAATAATTGTAGAGCATCTCTCCGTCTACGACTCTCGGACTCTCCATCTCGTCGAACTCGAAGATCGGCATTAATTCAACCGCATTGATGCCCAGATCCTTCAGATACGGAATCTTCTGACGAAGTCCCTCAAAGGTACCGCCGCCCTCCACATTGGAGGAAGCATCCTTCGTAAAGCCGCGCACATGCGCCTCATAGATGACCAGATCCTCGAACGGATGATTGCACTGTCCGTTGCCGCCCCAGTCAAACGCACTGCGCACCACACGCGCCTTATAAACCTGAGGTTTGTCGCCTTCCGGCTTCTCGCCCCACTGGCGCTGTCCGGTGACCGCCTTGGCATACGGATCGAGAATAATATTGCTCTTGTCAAAAAGCTTGCCTTTTGCCGGATCATACGGTCCGTCAATCTCATAGGCATACTCAAAATCCTGAATATTCAGTCCATATACAAGGATCGAATATGTGTTGCCGATACGGTAGTTCTCCGGAATAGGGATACGCGCGTACGGCTCATTCTCCTTCGGCCGGAACAAAAGAAGTGTGCAGCTCGTCGCTCCGTGCGAACTGATCGTAAAGCTGACGCCACCCGGAACAACATATGCACCGTTCATACGGAAAAAGCCCGGGCGCACATCAAAACCTCCGATATTTTCAAGCTGCTTGAGCGAATCTTCGCCTTTGACCGTCTGTGCCGGAACGTCACTACTCCAATTTATAAAATTGATACTCATTGCATTATTCCTCTTATTACGTTTTATTTTCGGCGGTGCCACATTTCAGTCACCATCCTGCTGATACAGATTTCCGTCCGAATCAAGCTGTGCATCGCTGTACGGCTTGCTATACTCGTTCAGATTACTGATGATCTTCGCTTTACGATCCCCGCTTGCAACCGTCGGCTGAAAATCGTTCCTTGCATCGGTCGAACTGATCGTGCACGGAATCATCTTCGCCGATACATCCTCCTGCAATACACCATCCACGAATGTGAACGTCTGCTGGAAGATTGCCGTATCCTTCACCTGCGGATTGCGATTTCCGCCAAAACAGAAATTGCCGAGACTGTAACAGATCATCTTGCCGTTGTACAATTCCACTCCCTGTAAGACATGCGGGTGATTGCCGATGAGCAGATCCGCACCCCAGTCGATGATCTGGTGCGCCGTCGTCTTCTGGTAATCATTCGGATAATGATCGCCCTCAATGCCCCAGTGACAGCATGCAACCACGATATCCGCGCCCTCTTCGCGCAGCTTTGCAATGCCGTCTTTGATATAATCGGCCCGCTCCTCGGTCTGGGCCAGAAGATTCGCCGATACGATACCGATCACGATACCGGACTCTGTCGTATAGGTTGCCACATGCTCATTGTATCCATACACGATCCCCGCCTGATCCAGCACATTCTGTGTATCGGTCAGACTCTGCGGACCGTAATCAAGCGTGTGATTATTACCGAGACTGCATCCCTCCACCGAACTTCCTGTCATGATGCCGACATATTCCGGCTTTCCCTTGAGGTTCCACGTCTTCTCCACACGATCCGTCGACTCCGTCAGAACGCACTCCAGATTGACCAGCGTGAAATCATCCTGTTCGAAAATATCACGTACTCCGTCAAAGAAATAATCCTCTCCGTATTTGTCATAATACTCGTGAAACGATCCGGCATATCCATGTGTCTGCGTAGCGCCGAGCGTACAATCCCCCGTCGCAGTCAGTGTCACCGTCTGTACCACCGGTTCCGGCTCCTGCGTCTCAGTTGCCTGCGTTTCCTGCTCCTGTGTTACTTCCACAACTTCCGTCGCGGTATTTTCCGTAACTGCTTCGGCAGTTGCCGTATCCGGCTGTGTCGACGGCACCGCCACATCCTTTGTGAACGAACATCCGCCAAGTAACAGCGTGAATACAAGGATCCACGCGATTTGTCTTCTTTTGTTCATAAAAACTCCTTACTTTGTGAGAATATCCACCGTATGACTGCTTGCGCCCATAAGATCCATGCGCTCGCAGGTTGCCATATGATAACGAATAAACGCTTCGTATTCTTCCTGTGTCAAAGCATTCAGATAGGGGCGGATATAATTTGCCGCACCATCCGCCGCGATGATCTTGACACGTGTAAGCTGTGCCTGCTCATCAAGGCGCGCAATATCCTCCAGCCGCACAAAAGAATAGAGCGGATTTGCCACATCGGTACAATGATAGGTCTCATCGAGCATTCCGCTCTCCAGCCCCTCAAGAATGTGCCGCTCCTTGAAGGCATATGTGATAACACTGAACTCATTCATAATATATGCGACAAAAATGGTTCCGCCTTTTTTCGTGACTCGCTTTGCCTCCATGAGCGCCTGCAGCTTGTCCGCCTCACTGTGCAGATGATACATCGGGCCAAAAAGCAGCGTCACGTCAAAGCTCTCATCCGCAAACCGCTTCAACTGGAGCGCATTTCCCTGATACGCTTTCACACTGCTGTTCTTCTGCTTCAAACGGCTCAGATTATGCTTGACCAGTTCGATTGCCGAGACATCGTATCCCTCCTTCGCAAGTGGCACACTGTACCTTCCTGTGCCGGCCCCGATATCAAGGATCCGGATTTCCTCGCGTGTTTTTGTCGCCTCAAGCTCCGACAGCCTCTTATGAATGTAGTGCATGCTTGTTGCAAACTCCACATTGCCATGACGGCTGTCAAGCCTCTTTTCCTCGTTAAATTTGTTATAATATTCTTCTAATTCCGTCACTTTTTGCTTTCAATTCCTTCTTATCTTCATACATCCGCGCATCCGCACGCAGACGGATATCTTCGATCGTTGTATCCCATCGCTCATCAAAAAGCGCATAACCGCAAGCAATCTCGATCGCCACATCCGGCTTCTTCTGGTTGTACTCGCGTTCTGCCTGCACAAAACGTGCCTGCAGATCCCGCAGCCGATGCATCGACAGACCATGTGTGATCACACAGAACTCATCGCCACCGATGCGATAGACTTTGCCGTATTTGCCGTAAATATTGCGAATGATCGATGCGGAATCGCACAAGTACTTGTCTCCACTCTGATGACCATAGGTGTCGTTACACTCCTTCAGATCATTGAGATCAAACGTCACAACCTGTGACCACTTTGCATCCTTCGCATTTTCCAGATCATCATCATAGGCATTACGATTATAGCAGCCCGTCAGCATGTCCTTCATCGCCATCTCGCGATACATCTGCAGATGCCGTTCCTCATCCATATTTTTGCGGGCTTCGCTCAATGTCTCAAAGCTGATTATCAGAATATAGATCAGGATTCCGAACTTGCCGATCTGAACCACATTCACACGGTAAGTGTAATAGGTATGCATATCAAATATCATAGTCGCAAGCAGAACCACGAAACCGATGCTGTTGACCACCGTCCGGCGCACATAGCAGTGTCGGTGCAGATTCACGCATACACCGAATAGCATATAAACCACACTCGCCACGATCATCGCGTGGTTCAGCACCACCGTCTGCTTCATGTCAAGGATGTTGAAAAACTGCAGCAGCTCACATGCAATTACTTCCAGCAGACCGTATGTCATCAGTATACGATATGGAAACTTATCGTGCAGATGCATGAACCAGTGCGTAAACATCACAAACAAAATTCCCACCGCCATCAGACATGTAAATGCCGTATACGAAGCTGCAACACGATTCTGCACCAGAAAGATCACCCCCTGTGTCTCACCGAGTGCCCACACGCCGAGGAACACCTCCAGCAGGCCAAGGAGCAGAACATCCGATGTCCACTGCCGATGCAATCTTAAAAAGCCCCAGAAACACAACGTACAGATTCCGATCAGCAGTATCAGAAAGCACATGACCATAGATGGCAGTGATCGTCGAATGATCGTATCCCCCATCGTCACTCCATTTCCCTGATAAAAGGTATAGTTCTTCTGCTTCTGATTCGGGTACACCGGTGTAATCCTTACGGCCACGGTTCCCGCGTTCTCAGGCAGCTCGATCTGGTTCCAGACAGCAGCTGTCGTGTGACCGAAAATCGAATCGGTGCGTGTATTGGCATAGACCATGACATTGTTCATGTACACGCGGACTTCCTGATGATTGGTAAAGAAAAGCAGGTTCCGTGTCGACGGTGTCAAACGGGCAAACTCGAACGTGTACACATCACTTCCGTCTTCCTCATCCTCATGCGAAATCGGCTCAAGTACTTCCAATCCGCGCTCTCTTGCCGGATTATAAACATTCTTTTTGACAACAAAAAAGGAACTGATCGCCAGTATCGCTATGATGACCAGAATCACAATATATGGTTTTTTAAATTCAGATTCTTTGGTTTTCTCCATATCCGTCCCTCAATACTCCCTATTGTTTATTCTATCATAGAAATCTACAAATACCAACTCATAAACTGTTTAAAACGGCGTACAATTCACATATTTTATGCTTTTTCTTCCTGTTTGACAATAATTGGTCACAATTTTATGTTTTGTGACCTGCCAAACTTTATCAAAATTGCTTATATACAAATACCGGGCGGTAATGCCAATGCATACCGCCCGGTTTCTCTGTATGACTGTTTAATTTGTAATCGCTTTCTCGAAAGCACTCTTGACCGCACTGCTGTCATCACAGATGATCAGTACCACATACTGATCCTTCGCAAACACGAGTCCGTCCTCGATGCGCTTGACTTCCTCAGGCTCATACTGCTCGAGAAGTTTGCGTCGATTCTCACGATGCTTTTCAAGGCTTTTCTTTGCCTCGTCAACATCGTTTAAATCCTTGACCGCAACAACCGCGATCTCATCGGCCGTTCCCTCTTTCGCATAGCTTAAGAAGAAACTGTCCACCTTGTCGTAATCCATATCCGAGATATAGGAAAACGAATCTTCCGCATTATCCTCCGCGCTGCTGGCGTTGAGCATCTCCGGGAGACTGGAATCCGCAGCTTCCATCGTCTGCCGCAGATCATACATACTTACAGTATCACTTACTTTTGTGCCGCCGCAGCCGCACTGTAACAGTACGATCACGGCAAGCATGACACTCAGAATTTTTTTCATACGATTATTCTCCTGTTGCAACCTCGTCAGTCGCTCCGTCATCAGTAATATTCATATCGGTTGCTTCATCCGTTCCCCCGATCACATCTTCGGTTTCGGTGATTCCGTCATCATACATACTCTTAAGACCTTCCATCGCCTTGGTTACCGCATCATTGATCTTCTGCTGCTGTTCGTCCGTCAGATTCTCGGTATTGTCGTTTGTGTTGTATCCGCTGAACATGATATTGAACAGATACTCATCGGTCTCCGGATCTGTTACCCAGGAATAGCTGTTGATCGCACACGGCATATCCTTGTAGTTATTATTCGTCAGCATATCACTGATCGAACTTGCCGCTGCGCTGGCAATCTGTGCCTTCTCATCATCGATCTTCTCCTTGAATGCGATCATAACGCTGCCAAGTTTCTTATCCATTGCCTTGCGGAGTGCCTGTGGGATATCATAAACGGTATCGACTGTCTGCTTATTCAGGTAAGCCATATTGTATTTCAAAGAATTTGCAGCCGGGAAGTATTCGTGATCCCAGGACTGTTCCTGACTCCACATCGAATCCGTCATATTAAAATGCGCATAGTTTCCGTTATCGGCATCGGAATAGATATCCGTTATGTACCAGTCATCGTCAAGCTTGACAACATCCCATGAGTGCCACTTATCGATGTTATGTTCAACCATGCACTCGATATCCATCATCTGCATGAACATACGGAATGTGGTCGCATAACCGACACATACCGCATTGTGATATTTCAGCACGCCGTAAGGGTTGTCACAGTCTTCCGTAGTGGAAGGGATAACCGTCAAAGCTCCCTGATCATTCTGCAAAGAAGAAGTCATCCAGTCATAGACCGCCTTCTCCTTCTCAAAATCAGACATGTCATCCTTGATCTTCATTTCCTTGATGGCATCCTTTGCCATATCCAGTGTCTCTTTTTCCTTGTCAGTCAGCTTGGATGTATCGCCTGACTTATAGGCATCCGAGATGTTCGTGGTCGGTTTGATCTCATACTGCTCCGCAATCATAACGTAATCCTCGGTCGTCTCCTCATCCTCATCTGTCTGCTGCGATGCAACATACGATTTGAGCGTTGCAAGGTTAAAAGCGGAAAGTGTTGTACTTCCGATCACACCGGCCGTCAGCACAACTGCCAGCACGCCTTTCCAGGCACCTTTATGATCCTTCTTCGGTGCTTCCGGAGCAGCCGGTGCCGGAGTTACATTTTCTGCTGCCTGATTCTCCATGGTCTCATTTGTGATTTTCTCGTTCGTCTCCATAATCTTATCCTTTCTATCCTCTGTTACATAGGATTTTATGAATCAAATACCTCTTGCATGTATCTCTTTTTTCTTTGATTCAAGTAGATTATAGCGGATAAAAATGGAAAAATGCGAATTTTTAAAAAACCTTAAATAATAATTAAGAAGTTTTAATGGTCTTCTTCTATGTGTTCTCTGCCCTGTGCGATGATCGTGCGCACATGACCGTCCGCCAGTGAGTAGAAAATGGACTTTCCCTCTCTGCGGCTTTTGACCAGTTTATTCTGTTTCAAAATGCGAAGCTGATGCGAGATCGCAGACTGTGTCATATTCAGCGCCTGTGCCAGATCACACACACACACTTCTGCCTCAAAAAGCACAAAAAGAATGCGGATTCTCGTCGAATCCCCAAACACCTTAAACAACTCTGCCAGATCATAAAGTTCAGTCTCTTCCGGCATCGTCTCATTTACAATTTTGAGCAGATCTTCGTGCACGCACACCTCCGTGCAGCATTCTGCTTCTTCGATTTTTCCTGCCATATTTATCTCCTAATCATTTATTGGGGCGTCACTCTCATCTTTTTCTTACCTGCGCCCCGCTTCTCTTTGAATTCGGGGCGCAGTGCATATTTACTTATTACAGTTTCTTTGTGAAAAGCACGCGGATTGCATTCAATACTGCGATCACCATAACGCCGACATCGGCGAAGATGGCTACCCACATGTTGGCGATACCGATTGCACCGAGGATCAGACAGATCACTTTGATACCGATTGCAAAATAGATGTTCTCGTATACAATACGCATACATTTCTTTGCGATACAGATCGCCTTGGAAATCTTAAGTGGATCATCGTCCATCAGTACAATATCTGCCGCCTCGATCGCTGCATCCGAACCGAGTGCGCCCATCGCGATACCGATATCCGCACGGGAAAGTACCGGCGCATCGTTGATTCCGTCACCGACGAATGCCAATGCTTCCTTCTCTCCCTTCTTAGAAAGAAGCCGCTCTAACTGTGTTACCTTGTCAGCCGGAAGAAGCTTGCTGTGTACTTCTGTAATACCAACCTCGGAAGCAACCTGCTTTGCGACCTTATCATCATCTCCGGTCAGCATGACAAGGTTACGCACTCCGGCGGCTTTCAGTTTGCGCATCGCTTCTGCCGCATGCGGCTTGATCACGTCCGCGATCAGAATGTGTCCGGCATAGGCTCCGTCGATTGCCATATGAACGATGGTTCCGACACAATTACAATCACGATATTCAATATTCAACTGTTTCATCAGCTTATCGTTACCGGCTGCCACCTGATGTCCGTCAACGGTTGCGATCACGCCGTGTCCGCTGATCTCCTGCACATCGGTCACACGTGTCTGGTCTAATTTCTTACCGTATGCCTTTTGCAGGCTGACGCTGATCGGATGGGTGCTGTGGCACTCTGCCAGAGCCGCATACTCTAAGATATGTTCCTCCTCCGGGGTGTACTCCGGATTGCATCCGCCATGCGCACGGTTCTCGGCGGTACAGTTATGCTGATGGATACCACACACCTCAAACACGCCCTGTGTAATCGTTCCGGTCTTGTCAAATACAACCGTCTTTGTCTGTGCCAGAGTCTCCATATAGTTCGAGCCTTTGACGAGAACACCCTGTGCGCTCGCGCCACCGATTCCGGCGAAGAAACTAAGCGGAATACTGATGACCAGTGCACACGGACAACTGATTACAAGGAATGTCAATGCACGATAGATCCATGTGCCCCACTGCGCCGGGTTGCCCATAATAAGACACACGATCGGCGGCAGGATTGCCAGTGCCAGCGCACCGTAGCAGACTGCCGGTGTATAGTAATGTGCAAATTTTGAGATAAAATTCTCGGATCTTGATTTCTTGGAACTTGCATTCTCTACAAGATCAAGGATCTTCGAAACAGTGGACTCGCCAAATTCCTTCGTTGTCTGAATCTTGATGAGACCCGAAAGGTTGATACATCCACTGATGACTTCCTCGCCTGCCGCAGCGGAACGCGGAACACTCTCTCCGGTCAGAGCGCTTGTATTTAATGTCGTCTTGCCTTCTACGATCACACCGTCGATCGGCACTTTTTCGCCCGGCTGTACAACAATAATGCTTCCGATCTCGACCTCATCCGGATCGACTTTTTCCAACTGTCCGTCGCGCTCAATGTTCGCATAATCCGGACGGATATCCATCAGATCACTGATGTTTCTGCGGCTTTTACCGACAGCGTAACTTTGGAACAGCTCGCCGATCTGGTAGAAAAGCATTACGGCAACGCCTTCCTTATAATCGCCGAGTGCTACCGCACCGACGGTTGCAACTGCCATCAGGAAATTTTCATCGAAGACCTGACGGTTCATAATGCCTTTTACGGCTTTCCTTAAAATATCATATCCAATGACCAGATACGGAACCATGTATAACACAAGCTCGATCCAGCGATTCAGCTCAACCAGTCTTGTTACGACAGCAAGCGCGATCAGAAGAACGATTGCTACAATGATTCGTACCAATACTTTTTTCTGCTTTTTGTTCATGTTAATCTCCTTTCCATTACTCCTATATCTATGGAAAAGGCACCTGCCTGTGCAGATGCCCTACATCTTATAAGAAGATTTCGCAGTCGTCTTCGACTTTCTTGCAATTCTTTAAGACATCCTGCATAACCGCCTTGGCATCTGCACCTTCCTCAAATTCCACATTCATCTTCAATGCCATAAAGTTTACGGTTGCGTCCTTAACTCCGGCAGTATTCTTAGCTGCCTCCTCCATCTTATTTGCACAGTTTGCGCAATCAACATCGATCTTGTATGATTTCTTCATAACTCATTCCTTTCTATGGGGTGTGTCCCATTCGACTTATTTTTCTTAATTACATATGAACAATTATTCATATGTTTGTTTTTATTATAGCGCGCCGTACACATTTGTCAATACCGAAATGCAAATTCGGGTTTGTCGACTTAGGTTTTTCATATTCTAAGGCGGACGACACCGG
>CAVHWG010000034.1:0-3386 GCA_963639645.1 Firmicutes bacterium TM09-10
GTCAGGTGGAATTCGTAAGGCAGATTTCGCAGGCAATCGAGCAGGTAAATGGTGCTGTACAGGAGAATTCCGCAACCTTTTCGTTTGTTCAAAATGTTTTTAGCCTTTATAGAAGTCAACGATGCGATCCAGTTTGGCCGTCATGTTGGCAAAAAGCAGATCCACGATCGTAAGAGCCGCCATCGCTTCGATAACGACCACGGCACGTGGTACGATGATCGGATCATGGCGTCCCCGGATGCTGATATCAATTTCTTCGCCGGACCTGTTTACGGTATGCTGTGTTGATGCAATCGATGGGGTAGGCTTGATCGCCGCACGGAAGATCAGTGGAGACCCGTCGCTCATTCCGCCGAGTGTTCCGCCGGAATGATTGGTGGATTTGCTTACCTGTCCGTTTTTCATGCAGAAGGCATCGTTGTTGGTCAGCCCGGTTGATTCGGCTACGGCAAAACCGTCACCGATCTCGAAGCCTTTGACGGCACCGATGGACATGATCGCTTTGGCAAGATTGGCATCGAGCTTCTCGAAGACCGGATCGCCGAGTCCGACCGGAAGACCATTTACAACACACTCTACGATTCCACCGGAAGAATTCTGTTCCTTTAAGCATTTCTCGAGATAATCGGCAGCTTTCACAGCAGCATCTGCATCCGGCATATATAATTTATTGTTTGCAATTTCCGAAGCATCAAACGAAGCGGGATCAATGCTGACCGATCCGATCGATTCCGTGTAGGTCAGAAACGAGATTCCCATCTGCTCTAAGATCTTGATTGCGATCGCACCTCCTGCGACACGACCGATCGTCTCGCGGCCGGATGAGCGTCCGCCGCCCCGGTAATCACGGAATCCGTATTTCTCATCAAAACAGAAGTCGGCATGTCCCGGTCGATAGTAAGAGGCAATCTCACTGTAATCGGCAGAGTGCTGATCCTTATTCCATACCATCATGGAAATCGGTGTGCCGGTCGTCTTTCCCTCGAAGACACCGGATGCGATCTCGACGGTATCACTTTCGTTACGCTGGGTGGTAAATTTCGACTGTCCCGGTTTGCGCCGGTCTAAAAATTTCTGAATATCTTCTTCACATAACGGAAGTCCCGCCGGACAGCCGTCCACGACGACACCGATGCCTTTTCCGTGTGATTCCCCCCACGTTGTGATGCGAAACAGATTACCAAATGATGAGCCTGCCATAATTGCCTCCTAAAATTACTTCTGAATAGTTCTACTGTATGCTATTATAAGAAACCTTACATTGAATAGTCAAGAAACTTATGGTAAAATTCCAAAAGGAGTATGTAATTAAGAAGAAGAGGTAATCTATGGATTTTAATGCGGTATATCACCAGGCGAGTGACAATTACTGTTACCCGCTGAACGAAGATGAGTTGATCATCAATATTAAGACAGGATACGACGTACAGTCGGTATCGATCATACAGGGCGATCCGTTTGCTGCCGGAATCTTAGGAGGAGGAGAGCACTGGGACGGAACGGAAGAGGCGGTCATTTACAAAAAACGCTTAAAGAATCAGATCTGGTGGACAACCACGGTCCGACCGGAGTTCAAGCGCCTGAAATATTATTTTAAGCTGCAGACGGCGGAGGAGAGCTGGTTTTATTTTGAGGACGGATTTGTCAGCGATGAACAGATGCATCTGGAAGGACGAAGCCGTCAGTGTTTCGTTTTCCCGTGGATGAATCCGTGTGACGTGCCGCGTACACCGGCGTGGGTAAACGATACGGTTTGGTATCAGATCTTCCCGGATCGTTTCTGTAACGGAGACCATTCGATCGATCCGGACAATGTAGTGCCGTGGCGTGATCACGGAAGTGTGACAAATGATGAGTGTTTTGGCGGAGATCTGGCTGGTATTACGAGCAAGCTGGACTATCTGCAGAATCTCGGGATCAACGGATTGTATCTGACACCGATTAACGAGTCGCCTTCGAACCACAAGTATGATACGACGGATTACACGAAGATCGATCCGCGGTTCGGGGATGAAGAGACACTGATTCATCTGGTTGACGAGGCACATAAGCGAGGTATCCGTGTGATGTTCGATGGTGTGTTTAATCATTGCGGTTATTATTTTGCACCATGGCAGGACGTGCTTGCAAAGGGACCGGAGTCGGAATATTATGACTGGTTTATGATCAATGAGTGGCCGTTTGACAGGAACGGACATGCTGCAAAGAAGAAGCAGATCTATACGTTTGCATTCTATGACGGCATGCCGAAGATCAACACGAACAATCCTGCGGTAAGAAAATACTTCATTGATATCTGCGCAAACTGGGTGGAGCATTACGGAATTGACGGAATCCGTCTGGATGTGGCGAATGAAGTGTCGCATCGCTTCTGCAAGGAACTCCATGCAAGAGTGAAGGAAATCAATCCGGATATCTATATCCTTGGTGAAATCTGGCATAATGCGCTGCCTTGGCTGCGCGGGGATGAGTTTGACGCGGTCATGAATTATCCGCTCGGACAGAGTATCAAAGATTTCTGGATCGACAAGAGTCTGACGAACGAGGATTTTGAGTATACGATCAACCGCTGTTACACAAGCTATATGCAGCAGACAAACGATGTGCTTTTTAACCTTTTGGATTCCCATGATACGAAGCGACTGCGCTCGGATGTAAAGAATCTGGATGAATATTTTGCGCAGCTTGCGGTACTTTTTGCGATGCCGGGAAGTCCGTGCATCTATTACGGAACGGAGATCGCGATGGAGGGAAGTTACGATCCGGATTGTCGTCGCTGCATGCCTTGGAGTGATATTGAGTCCGGCAAATACGCGGAACGCAGTGAGATTATTTCGACATTGATCCGCCTGCGCAGACAGGAGCCGCTGCTGAAAAGCCGCAATTTCCATTTCCCGGACGATTACGCGGATCACAAGCGCGTGATCCAGTTCCAGAAAGTGGATTTTCCGGATTGTTATGTTGAGGTGCTGATCAATTGTTGTGAGGAAGATATTGAGGTGGGGCAGCAGGGAGAAATCCTGCTTGCCCGTCATTATATTGATTCGACGCTTTTGTCGAATGGTGTTCTGATCCGCAGAATACGCAAGTAGAATAAAGAAAGAGGAAGAAACAGGATGGCTACATATGAATTGCTGAAACAGGAAGGCCGCGCTAAGCGCGGAACATTCCATACGGTGCACGGAGATATCCAGACACCGGTTTTCATGAATGTCGGAACGGTCGGTGCGATCAAAGGCGCGGTATCGACGGATGATCTTAAAGAAATTCACTGTCAGGTGGAATTATCAAACACCTATCATCTGCATGTGCGTACCGGCGATAAGCTGATCAAGGAAGTCGGTGGACTTCATAAGTTTATGGCGTGGGATCGCCCAATCCTTACG
>CAVHWG010000034.1:3396-6844 GCA_963639645.1 Firmicutes bacterium TM09-10
GCCCAATCCTGACGGATTCCGGCGGATTTCAGGTGTTTTCCCTTGCAGGCTTAAGAAAGATCAAGGAAGAGGGCGTTTTCTTCCGCTCCCATATTGACGGAGCCAAAATCTTCATGGGACCGGAGGAAAGCATGCAGATACAGTCGAATCTTGGTTCAACGATTGCGATGGCTTTTGACGAGTGTCCGTCCAGTGTGGCTGACCGCACATATGTTGAAAATTCGGTCAACCGTACGGCGCGCTGGCTGGAGCGATGCAAGCAGGAGATGGCAAGACTCAACTCTCTCGAGGATACGATCAACAAGGGACAGCTTCTCTTCGGCATCAATCAGGGGGCCATCTATGAGGATATCCGTATCGATCATGCGAAGCGTATCGCGGAGATGGATCTTGACGGATATGCGATCGGTGGACTTGCGGTAGGTGAGACACATGAGCAGATGTACCATATTATTGAAGAGACGGTGCCGTACCTTCCGGTCAATAAGCCGACCTATCTGATGGGAGTCGGAACTCCGGCGAATATTTTGGAGGGCGTTGAGCGCGGCATTGATTTCTTTGACTGCGTATATCCGAGCCGAAACGGACGCCACGGACATGTATATACGAACCACGGAAAGCTGAATCTGTTCAATCAGAAATATGAGAAGGATATGCGTCCGATCGAGGAGGGCTGCCAGTGTCCGGCATGTCGTACCTACAGCCGCGCGTACATCCGCCACCTGCTGAAGGCGAAGGAGATGCTCGGAATGCGCCTCTGTGTGCTTCATAATCTGTATTTCTACAATACAATGATGGAGGAGATCCGTGATGCCTTAGATGACGGAAGATTCGCGGCGTACAAGAAGGACAAGCTCGATCGCATGAATGCAGGAGAATAGTCCGGATTCGGGTGACATTATAAAAAAAGCATAAAAAGCTTGCCCAATGTGAAAAAATTGTGTACTATATTCTATAGTATTTTAATTTAGGAGGATAAATTGATGTATTCAATTTTAGCTGATTCAACAAGCGGAGCCGGCGCAGGTTCTATGATCGGAATGATCTTATGGCTGGTTATCATTTTCGGAGTTATGTATTTTATCATGATCCGTCCACAGAAGAAGGAACAGAAGAAGAAAGAGTTAATGCTTTCTGAAGTTGCTGTAGGTGATACCGTTCTTACTATCTCGGGATTCTACGGAACCATCATTGACATTGTCGACGATACTGTTATCGTAGAGTTTGGTAACAATAAGAACTGCCGCATTCCGATGCAGAAGGCAGCAATCTCTGAGGTTGAGAAGGCCACAGATGCTACTGAATCCAAATAACAACAACGAAGGGGAGTCGTCGCAGGACGACTCCATTTTTGCAATCGGGCACTTTTACGTGGTAACGTGTAAACTTTTTACAACTTTTGGGAATAGTAAACAAAGGTTTCATAACATCAGGTTATCAATTTTATGAAAAAGTAAAATAGTATTTTAGTTGAAAAGAAAGCCGCATTGCTATATATTAGTAGATAATAGATTTTTTTGAAAGAAAAGAGGAGAAAGCATGCAGTGTCAAATTGGCGTGATTTCCGGTGATGGAATCGGACCGGAGATCGTTACAGAGGCAAAAAAGGTCTTAGACCAGATTGGGAAAAAATACAATCATCAATTTAATTATACAGAAATTCTGATGGGAGGATGCTCGATCGATGCGACAGGCGTACCGCTTACCGACGAGGCAATCGAGACTGCTTTGGCAAGTGATGCAGTACTGATGGGATCCATTGGTGGCAATACATCAACCTCTCCGTGGTATAAGCTTGCGCCGGAGCTTCGTCCGGAAGCAGGATTGTTAAAGCTTCGCAAGTCGTTGAACTTATTTGCAAACCTTCGTCCTGCATATTTATACAAGGAACTGAAGGCAGCATGTCCGCTTCGAGATGACATCATTGGAGACGGCTTTGATATGATGATCATGCGAGAGCTGACCGGCGGTCTGTATTTCGGAGCCCGCAAGACGGAAGAAGTGGACGGTGTGACGACCGCAACCGATACACTTACCTATAATGAGGATGAGATCCGGAGAATCGCAAAGCGCGGATTCGACATTGCTATGAAGCGCCGTAAGAAAGTGACATCCGTCGACAAGGCGAATGTACTCGATTCCTCACGACTCTGGAGAAAAGTTATCGAGGAAGTGGCAAAGGATTATCCGGAAGTAACCTATGAGCATATGCTGGTTGACAACTGCGCAATGCAGCTTGTCAAGGATCCGAAGCAGTTCGATGTCATCTTAACCGAGAACATGTTCGGTGACATCTTATCCGATGAGGCATCCATGGTAACCGGCTCAATCGGAATGTTATCATCCGCAAGTTTGAATGACACCAAATTCGGTCTGTATGAGCCGAGTGGCGGATCTGCACCGGATATCGCGGGCAAAGGCATTGCAAACCCGATCGCAACGATTTTAAGCGCAGCAATGATGCTTCGTTACAGTTTTGATCTTGACAAGGAAGCCGATGCAATCGAAGCTGCTGTCAAGAAGGTACTTGAAGAGGGATACCGCACAATCGATATTATGCCACAGGCAGGAGAGAGTACAGAAGGAATTACACAGGTTGGCACCGCTCAGATGGGTGATCTGATCGCGGAGCGTGTGTAGTATTTATTTCGCGAAAAATCAGGAAGTGATTCGTGGAGCGAAGAAGGATAAAGGAGATAATAACATGATAAGTGATAACGCAAGAAGCGGTATGCAGCAGGCACCTGCACGAAGCCTTTTTAATGCATTGGGATTTACCGCAGAAGAATTAAAGAAGCCTATGGTCGGAATCGTAAGTTCTTACAATGAGATCGTTCCGGGCCATATGAACATTGATAAGATCGTTGACGCCGTAAAGCTTGGTGTTGCGGAAGCCGGCGGTGTGCCGGTCGTATTCCCTGCAATCGCTGTATGTGACGGTATTGCGATGGGACACGTTGGAATGAAGTATTCTCTTGTTACAAGAGATCTGATCGCCGATTCGACCGAGTGTATGGCGATCGCGCATCAGTTTGATGCACTTGTTATGGTTCCGAACTGTGACAAGAATGTACCGGGACTTCTGATGGCGGCTGCAAGATTAAACCTTCCGACCGTATTTGTATCCGGTGGTCCGATGCTTGCCGGACATGTTAAGGGACAGAAGAGAAGCCTTTCTTCTATGTTCGAGGCTGTCGGTTCTTACGCAGCAGGAACCATGACCGAGGAAGATGTTACCGAGTTTGAAAACAAGGTATGTCCAACCTGCGGATCATGCTCCGGTATGTATACTGCCAACTCCATGAACTGTCTGACCGAGGCGCTCGGTATGGGACTTCGCGGAAACGGAACAATCCCGGCTGTATATTCCGAGAGAATCAAGCTTGCGAAGCATGCTGGTATGGCAGTTATGGATATGTACAGAAAGAATATCTGTGCAAGAGATATT
>CAVHWG010000034.1:6854-9783 GCA_963639645.1 Firmicutes bacterium TM09-10
CCATTTTAAATGCATTGACCGTTGATATGGCACTTGGATGTTCTACGAACTCCATGCTTCATCTTCCGGCAATCGCACACGAGATCGGTTTTGATTTTGATATCAGTTTTGCGAACCCGATCAGCGAGAAGACACCGAACTTATGTCACCTTGCACCGGCAGGTCCTACTTACATGGAGGATCTCAACGAGGCAGGCGGTGTATATGCAGTTATGAAAGAACTGGCTGACATCGGACTTCTGAATACCGACTGTATGACCGTAACCGGCAAGACAATCGGCGAGAATATTGCAACAGCCGTAAACCGTAATCCGGAAGTTATTCGTCCGGTTGACAATCCATACAGCAAGACCGGCGGTCTGGCAGTCCTTAAGGGTAACCTTGCTCCGGACGGATCGGTTGTAAAACGTTCCGCAGTTGTTGATGAGATGATGGTTCACGAGGGACCGGCAAGAGTCTTCGATTGTGAGGAAGACGCGATCGCAGCCATCAAGGGCGGCAAGATCGTGGAAGGTGATGTTGTTGTCATCCGTTACGAGGGACCGAAGGGGGGACCGGGAATGCGTGAGATGCTGAATCCGACTTCCGCTATCGCAGGTATGGGACTCGGAAGCTCTGTCGCTTTGATTACAGACGGACGTTTCTCAGGAGCATCCAGAGGTGCTTCCATCGGACACGTATCGCCTGAGGCAGCCGTCGGCGGACCAATCGCTTTGGTAGAAGAGGGTGACATCATCAAGATCAACATTCCTGAGATGACACTGAACATCGATGTGTCTGACGAGGAGATGGAGGCGCGCCGTGCAAAGTGGCAGCCGAGAGAGCCGAAGGTTACAACCGGATATCTGAAGAGATATGCTTCTCTTGTTACATCCGGTAACAGAGGTGCCGTATTAGAGATTAAGGAATAAGAACAATAGATTAGAGGATTAGAAAATGCAGTTGACAGGATCACAAGTTATTATCGAATGCCTGAAAGAACAGGGTGTAGATACCGTATTCGGTTATCCGGGCGGTGCTATCTTAAATGTCTACGATGAGTTGTATAAGCATCCGGAGATCAAGCATGTGCTGACTTCCCACGAGCAGGGAGCGTCCCATGCGGCAGACGGATATGCGAGAAGTACCGGAAAGGTTGGTGTCTGTATGGCAACATCCGGACCGGGAGCAACGAATCTCGTCACAGGAATTGCGACAGCCTACATGGATTCCATTCCGATGGTTGCCATCACCTGTAACGTGGGAGTCTCGCTTCTCGGTAAGGATAGTTTTCAGGAGATTGATATCGCAGGTATCACAACTCCGATCACAAAATACAGTTTCATCGTCAAGGATGTGACAAAGCTGGCGGATACGATCCGTCGTGCCTTTTCCATCGCAAGAAAAGACAGACCGGGTCCGGTGCTTGTGGACATCACCAAGGATGTGACTGCAAATAAAGTGGAATATAAGAGACAGGAGCCGATCATGCCGCAGCCGAAAGCCGGTACCTTTGATGAGAAGGATATCGAGAAGGCAATACATATGATCACGAGGGCCAGAAAGCCGTATATCTTTGTTGGCGGTGGTGCGGTTCTCTCGGGAGCAAGCGAGCCGCTTAAGACGTTTGTCGCGCGCGTGAATGCGCCGGTGTGTGACACACTGATGGGCAAAGGTGCTTACGACGGAACGTCGGACAATTATACCGGAATGCTTGGAATGCACGGTACGAAGACATCGAATCTCGGTGTCAGCGAGTGCGACCTTCTGATCGCGATCGGTGTGCGTTTCTCGGATCGTGTGCTTGGCAATCCGAAGAAGTTTGCAAGACAGGCGAAGATCTTACAGATCGATATCGATCCGGCGGAGATCAATAAGAACATTATCGTAAATCACAGTGTGATCGGTGATGTGAAGATGGTTCTTGACCGGATCAATGGTAAATTGGAGCAGCAGGATCATGCGGAGTGGATGGAACATATTGCGGATTACCAGAAACAGTATCCGATGACCTATCCGCCGGTGGGACTGAGCGGACCGTACATGATCGAGAAAATCTACGAGATGGCAAACGATGCAATCATTGTCACAGAAGTCGGACAGCATCAGATGTGGGCTGCACAGTATTTTAAGTACCGGAAGCCGAGAACGCTTCTTACTTCGGGAGGCCTCGGTACGATGGGATACGGACTGGGTGCCGCAATCGGTGCGCAGACTGCAAACCCGGATAAACAGGTAGTCAATATCGCAGGAGACGGATGTTTCCGTATGAATATGAATGAGCTTGCGACAGCGGCAAGACAGAACCTTCCATTGATCGAGGTGATCGTAAACAATCACGTTCTCGGAATGGTTCGTCAGTGGCAGACACTTTTCTATGAGAAGCATTATTCGGCAACCGTACTTGATGACGGTGTGGATTATGTGAAGCTTGCCGAGGCGATGGGAGCAGAGGCTCGCCGCGTTGCGACAAGAGAAGAGTTTGAAGCCGCATTTAAGGAAGCATTGGCATGCAAGAAGCCGTTCGTGATTGATGCGATCATCGATTCGGATGACAAGGTATGGCCGATGGTCGCTCCGGGTGCTCCGATCAGTGAGTGCTTTGATGGAGACGATATGAAATAGTTTAATTTCGCTTTTTCATGCAATATCATTTGAAAAGACGATATTTTATAGAAAAGATTTAGGAGGAAGTTTGAAATGAGCAGAGTGTACAATTTCTCAGCAGGACCGGCTGTATTGCCGGAGGAGGTACTGCAGGAAGCAGCAGATGAAATGTTGGATTACAAGGGATGCGGAATGTCCGTTATGGAGATGAGCCATCGATCCAAAGTATACGACGATATCATCAAAGACGCAGAGAAAGACTTAAGAGAGTTGATGAACATTCCGGACAATTACAAGGTATTGTTCTTACAGGGCGGTGCTTCGCAGCAGTTTGCAGCAGTTC
>CAVHWG010000034.1:9913-17010 GCA_963639645.1 Firmicutes bacterium TM09-10
AGCAGTTCCGATGAACCTGATGAAGAACAAGAAAGCCGGCTATATCGTAACCGGACAGTGGGCTAAGAAAGCGTTTCAGGAAGCTAAGATGTACGGTGAGGCAATCGAGCTTGCATCGTCGGCTGACGAGACATTTTCCTATATTCCGGACTGCTCAGATTTAGACATCCCAGATGATCTTGATTATGTTTATATCTGTGAGAACAATACAATTTACGGAACCAAGTATAAGACACTTCCAAATACCAAGGGCAAGACACTGGTAGCCGATGTTTCCTCCTGCTTCTTATCTGAACCGGTTGACGTAACAAAGTACGGCGTGATCTACGGTGGTGTGCAGAAGAATATCGGACCGGCTGGTGTGGTTATCGTGATCGCACGCGAGGATCTGATCACTGACGACGTTCTTCCGGGAACACCTACCATGCTCAAGTGGAAGACACAGGCAGATAACGACAGCTTATACAATACACCGCCTTGCTACGGTATCTATATCTGCGGCAAGGTATTCAAGTGGCTCAAGAAGATGGGCGGACTTGAGGAGATGCAGAAGCGCAACATCGAGAAGGCACAGATCCTCTACGATTATCTTGATCAGAGTAAGCTGTTCAAGGGAACCGTAAGAAAAGAGGATCGTTCTCTGATGAATGTTCCGTTTGTAACAGGTGACAAGGATCTCGATGCGAAGTTCGTAAAAGAGGCAACCGAGGCAGGATTTGTAAACTTGAAGGGACATCGTACCGTTGGCGGTATGAGAGCTTCCATCTACAACGCTATGCCGAAGGAAGGCGTTGAGAAGCTTGTTGCTTTCATGAAGAAGTTTGAAGAGGAGAATGCATAATGTTTAACTATACTTGCTTAAATCCAATCGCCGGAGTCGGCTTGGATCTGTTTTCAGATGATTACAAGAAGGTGGATGAACTTACAGGTGCAGACGCAGCACTTGTCAGAAGTGCAGCAATGCATGACATGGATCTGCCGGAAAATTTACTTGCAGTAGCACGTGCCGGAGCCGGAGTCAACAATATTCCGCTCGACAAGTGTGCGGATCAGGGTATTGTCGTATTCAATACACCGGGTGCCAATGCGAACGGTGTTAAGGAGCTTGTATTTGCAGGAATGCTTTACGCAGCCAGAGATATCGTCGGAGGTATCGACTGGTGCTTAGACAACCAGAATGATGAGAACATCGCAAAGACAGCCGAGAAACAGAAGAAGAACTTCGCAGGAACCGAGATCTCAGGCAAGAAGCTTGGTGTCATCGGACTCGGAGCTATCGGTGTACTCGTTGCCAACGCTGCAACTCATATGGGAATGGAAGTATACGGATATGATCCGTATATCTCAGTCAATGCAGCCTGGAATTTATCCAGAAGCGTTAAGCACATCAGCAATGTAGAGGATATCTACAAAGAGTGTGATTTCATCACAATCCATGTACCGCTTCTTGATTCTACCAAGAAGATGATCGATGCAAATGCGATCGCTATGATGAAACCGACCGCAATCGTACTCAACTTCGCAAGAGATCTTCTTGTAGATGAAGAGGCAATGGTTGATGCACTTGCTGCAGGCAAGGTTAAGAAGTATGTTTCCGATTTCCCGAACACAACAACCGTTGGCGCAAAGGGATGTATCGTAACACCTCACCTCGGAGCATCCACAGCCGAGTCAGAAGACAACTGTGCGATCATGGCTGTCCGTGAGATCCGTGATTACCTTGAGAACGGTAACATTACCCATTCTGTAAACTATCCGGACTGCAACATGGGTGCATGCCTGACCGCAGGACGTATCGGTATCCTTCACAAGAACGTTAAGGGTATGATTGCTCAGTATACAACCATCCTTGGTGAAGCTGACATCAACGTATCCGATATGACGAACAAGGCAAAAGGCGATTATGCATACGCTCTTCTTGATCTTGATTCTCCGGTTACCGATGATGTTGTTGCAAAGCTTCGTGCAATCGACGGAGTGCTTCGTGTAAGAGTGGTAAAATAACAGTTACAGAAGATTTGGAGAATACGAATTTATGGCTAAGATAAAACCATTTATCTGCGTTCGACCGGCAGAAGATAAAGTGGATAAGATCGCAGCGCTTCCGTACGACGTATACAATCGTGCGGAGGCCAAAGCGGTCGTTACCGCAAACCCGCAGTCGTTTCTTGCAATCGACCGTGCGGAGACACAGTTTGGCGATGAGGTAGATACCTACGATGAGCGTGTCTATGCAAAGGCACATGAGATGCTGGATGCATGGATCGATAACGGTTCGTTTGTGCGCGATACACAGAATGCATATTATGTGTACGAGCTGACGATGGACGGAAGAGTGCAGACCGGAATCGTTGCCTGCGCATCAATTGATGATTACGCCAACAATGTGATCAAAAAACATGAGAATACGCGTGCAGATAAGGAAGCGGATCGTATCCACCATGTGGATACCTGCAGTGCACAGACCGGACCGATCTTCCTTGCGTACCGTTACAATAAAGTGATCGGTGATGTCGTATCTGCGGTAAAGCAGACCGATGCACTGTATGATTTTGTGGCGGATGACGGCATCCGTCACAGAGTCTTCAAGATTGGCGATGCCGCACAGATCGCGGCGATCGAAAATGCTTTTGCGGGAATCGATGATATTTATATTGCGGATGGTCACCACCGTGCGGCTTCCGCGGTAAAAGTCGGATTCAAGCGAAGAGAAGAGCATCCGGATTACGACGGAACGGAAGAGTTTAACTATTTCCTTTCTGTATTGTTCCCGGACGAAGAACTGATGATCATGGATTATAACCGTGTCGTCAAAGACTTAAACGGAATGACCGAGGAACAGTTCCTCGCTAAGATGAATGAACTGTTTACAGTCACACAGCTTGGTGGAACAATCGGAGATTCTCTTTCGGAGAATGAAGTCCGTCCAACGAAAAAAGGTGATTTTGCAATGTTTATCGGTGACAAATGGTATCGTTGCAGCATGAAGCCTTCCGATATTCCGGATGATCCGGTCGAGGGACTGGATGTATCGGTACTGCAGAATCTGCTTCTTTCACCGGTACTTGGAATCGGGGATCCGAAGACGGATAAGCGCATCGACTTTGTCGGCGGTATCCGTGGATTGACGGAGCTTGAGAAGCGTTGTCATACAGATTCGGTCGTTGCATTTGCAATGTATCCGACCTCGATTCAGGAGCTTTTTGCGGTAGCGGATGCAAAGAGGCTGATGCCGCCGAAGTCGACCTGGTTTGAGCCGAAGCTTCGAAGCGGATTGTTTATTCATGAGATAGAAAAGTAATGAGATAATGGGCACAGGAGAGATCCTGTGCCTTTGTCAACATAGTAAGATTGGTGAAAAAATATGACATTACAACAGCTGACATATCTGGTCAAGGTTGCGGAGTGCGGTAATATCACGGACGCAGCCGAACAACTCTATATCTCGCAGCCGAGTCTGAGTACGGCAATCCGCAATCTTGAGAAAGAGATGGGCGTTACTGTGTTCAACCGGACGAAAAAGGGTGTGACCGTGACAAGAGACGGAGAGGAACTCCTGTCGCTTGCGCGGATGCTTCTTGAGCAGGCGGATATTATGAAGGAGCATTTCGGGGTTGCCGAGAAGCGTGATCCGAAGTTCAGCGTGTCGTGTCAGCACTATTCGTTTGCGGTCAATGCATTTGTTGATGTAGTGAACGAATTTGATGCGGACAAATACAGCTTTATTTTACGGGAGACACAGACCGGAGAGATCATTGACGATGTGGCGCAGGGCAAGAGTGAGGTTGGAATCCTCTATCTGTCGGAACACAATGAGGAAGTGATCACGAAGCTGTTGAAAAAGCATGAACTCGTCTTTGAAGAGTTGTTTGTCGCAGATCCGCATGTGTTTTTGTGCAAGGATCACCCGCTGGCGGGCAGGGATCTGATCACGCTTGAAGAGTTGATGCCGTATCCTTATCTGGTGTTTGAGCAGGGTGAGCGCAATTCGTTCTATTTCTCGGAAGAGTTTATCAGTATGCTCGACTTCCCGAAGAACATTCAGGTAAGAGACCGTGCAACGCTTTTTAATCTGGTGATCGGACTGAACGGATTTACGGTAAGTTCCGGTGTGATCGATGAGAAACTGAACGGTTCGAGCATTATCGCGAGACCGATTGCGATGGAATGCCATATGCGCATCGGTGTGGTGAAGAAGAAAAATTTGCTTTTAAGCCGTTATGCTTCCTATTATCTGGAAGCGTTACAGCGGCATGTATCCATAGTCTGAAACTATGGATAACGCAAAAATATAAGTATTTTATCAATTGAATACAGAATGATAAAATGTCCTCAGGTCAAAACATACACAAAATGACAGGAGGACATTTTTTATGAGCAATTTACATATTCCGTTTCGATATGATTATGTGGGAAGTTTTCTTCGCCCGGAGAATTTAAAGCAGGCGCGACGTCAGTTTGACGAGGGCGCAATCACATATGCGCAGTTGAAGGAAGTGGAGGATGAGGCGATCACGGATCTGATCAAAAAGGTAAAATCCCTCGGATACCATGTGATCACGGATGGCGAGTTCCGCCGTGCAACCTGGCATCTTGATTTTATGTGGGGACTCGACGGTGTCGGACATGTACCGACCAAGACGGGACTTCCGTTCCACGGAGAGGCTGCGATGATCGATGATACTTATCTTGTCGGTAAGATCGGCTTAAGCAAGGAGCATCCGTTTGTGGAGCATTTCCGTTTTGTAAAGCAGTTCGAGGATGAAAATACTGTGGCAAAGCAGACGATGCCTGCACCTGCACAGGTTCTGGCGCAGTTTACCATGCCTTTTAACAGAGAAGCGACTGAAAAGTATTATGACAATGAAGCCGAGCTGATCGATGATCTGGTCGCTGCATACAAGAAAGTGATTGACGATCTGTATGAAGCGGGATGCCGTAACGTGCAGCTTGACGATTGTACATGGGGCATGCTTGCGGACAAGACCGCACCGATGGCTTACGGAACAACCGTTGAGGGATTGCAGGAAGTTCAGCAGGCCTACAAGGAGATCAACAACCGTGTGATCGCCAATGCACCGGAAGGTGTTACAGTCACAACACATGTATGCCGCGGTAACTTCCATTCCACATTCGCAAGCACCGGCGCGTACGATGCAGTAGCCGATGTATTGTTTGGTGAGGAGAATGCGGTTGGCTATTATCTGGAGTTCGACGATGAGAGATCCGGCGGATTTGCACCACTTGCCAAAGTATCCGGCGGGAAAAAAGTCGTACTTGGTCTTGTGACGACAAAGTCATCCTTATTGGAGAGCAAGAAGGCTATCATCGAGCGTATCCATGAGGCGGAAAAATATGTTCCGCTCGAGCGTTTGTATTTAAGTCCGCAGTGTGGATTTGCTTCCTGTGAGATCGGAAACAAGCTGACCGAGGAACAACAGTGGGCAAAATTAAAACTGGTGAAAGAGATCGCAGAGGAAGTCTGGGGAAACTAAAAGTAGATCAATAAGAAAAACGAGAATATTTATATTGCAAAGGGAGAGTATAATAGAAGAGTAAGTTTTTTGCGGGAGGCAGTAAAAATGGAGCGTTTTCATCCGGATGAATTTTTTACCTATGAGACGACGCTGCCGCGTGGCATTGGATTCGGAATGTTTCGGGTAGGGCATTTTATCTGGCTGGCTGTCATTTTTGCAGGAATATATCTCGTTATGCGATGGTATCGCAGGGCTGACGAGTGGACGCAGCGGAAAATTGAGATCGTGACAGCTGTGTCGATGAGCATTTGGATCGTGCTTCGCGCCATCTATATTGCAGTGCTTCATGAAAACTTTCTCTATGAACTGCCGCTTCATCTGTGCAGTATGGCAGGCATCCTGTGCGGCATTCACTGTATCACGCAGTGGAAGTGGCTGGGACAGGTGCTGTACAGTCTGTGCCTTCCGGGGGCTGTGCTGGCACTCCTTTTTCCGAACTGGAACTTTTATCCAGCGATCCATTTTCTGTCGATTGAAGCCTTCCTGTTTCATATGGGAATCCTTCTGTATGTATTTCTGATGTTATGGTCGCACAAGATCGTTCCGGATGTAAAGAAAGCCGGACATGTTGTAATTTTCATGTTTGCGGTCGTTGTGCCGATCTATTTCTTTGATAAACGCTACGATGTCAATTATATGTTTGTAAACCGACCATCCGCAGGATCACCGCTCGTGTGGCTGGCAGACCGGATGGGGGATCCGGGGTATCTGGTCGGATATGCAGGATTGATGATATTATGTGTGATACTGATGGATCTGGGATACTTATGTTATGTTCGAATGCGGGCAGAGACGATTGCAAAATAAAAGAAAAACGGAAAGTAACTGTGAATCACACAGGATACTTTCCGTTTTGTTTTATTTCTTTAATACATACGGTGGGAGAGAAGGATCACTTCCGCGCAGTTTCTGCATACCGCGCTGGATCGCATCTTTGGAATTCTTCCAGTCTGCATCGCGGTTCTTGTAATCGTATTTCTCAACAAACCACGCCACGTCTTCGTACACGCGGTTGACATTCTCACGCATCAGCGGAAGCATCGTCTCATAGAAATCGGTGCGTTCCTTGTCGGAGAGCATTGAGTCCGCGCCCTCACACAGAACTTTGAAATGATCGATGCAAAAGCCCTTGGAAGAGGCAATCTTTTCGCGGAATTCCGCATCGGATCTGTACATCTTAAAGAAGGTCTTCATATAAGCCTGAAACGTATTCTGCACACTGGTACAGATGAAACAGGTCGATTCGCGTTTGTTGATCCAGTCAACGATCGAATTGCCTCCGTCGGATTTCGCCTTGCCGAAAAGGCGTGAGGATTTGCCGCCTGCCTCTGGTTTGAAGTTCTTAAACTCCTTGTCCATCTCCTCAAGATGGCGCATATAGAGTGTTTTTAAGATCCATGCATTGCCGAGTGAATTGCCGTAATCAAACATTTTCTTGAAATGTGCGCGGCAGAATCCCTCACGGTCTGTCATGTCACGGATGTCGGCTTCCATGTACGAAGCGCCGTGTCCGAGTACGAAATCCATCATATGTTCTTCGGTTTTGCGCTCCATATAACA
>CAVHWG010000034.1:17113-19872 GCA_963639645.1 Firmicutes bacterium TM09-10
CAATAAAGTTCTGTAAAGAAGGAGACGGTTTTACATTCTCCTTGTAGGCAAAGCCGACTTCCCGGTCGTGGATCGGGAAGCCAAGCGGAACTTCGACGAGACTGCCGTCCGCGAGTTCCGGTTCCACGAAACTTCGGATCACGCACGCCACACCGACACCGATCTTGGCAAAGTCGATCAGAAGATCCATATCCGAGATATCGATGGAATCCGCAACCGTGATATGGTTTTCCTGCAGATAATCGTCGATGTACTGCCTTGTCATATTGTTCTTGTCGAGCAGCATGAGCGTCGAATTGCTCAGCACGTCCTCCTCCGCGATGCCACGCTTTTTTAAATTGGCAAGGTAATCGCGGTTCGCAACGAAGATATCTTCAATATTTTCCAGAAAATAAAAATTAATATTCTTTAGATTATCGGGCTTTCCGATCAACCCGATGTCGATCTTGTTATCGTCGAGAAGGCGCAGTGTCTCGTTGGTGGACTGGCAGCTGATCGAGATGCTGATGTGCGGATTGCGCCGGATAAATTCCTTCAGGTAAGGCAGGAGCAGGTGCTTGCAGAGGGTGGAGCTCACCCCAATCTGTAAGTGACCGACCCCAAGCTCGATCGAACGCTTTAATTTATCTTCGCCGAGCGTCAGCGTCTCGAATGCTTCCTTTACGTGACCGTAGAGCATCTGGCCTTCCTCAGTTAAAAGAACACCGCGCGAACTCCTTGAAAAAAGCTTGCAGCCAAGATTTTCCTCCAGCTTCTGTATCGATTTGCTGATCGCGGGCTGGCTGATGTAAAGTTCCTTGGCAGCTTTTGAAATATTGCCGGCATTGGCAACCGTATAGAAGATCCAATAGGATGACAGATTTTGATTCATAGGGTACCTCCCGAGCGTTATTGATAGTAGTAGTATACCATGAAAATGAGTTATGGTAAACATATTTATTATGTATTTCAATTATGGAAAGATGTATGTTAGAATGCAGATAACATTAAGAAATCAGCATGGATCGCTGTAAAATTAGGAGGAAAAAGCCATGGGTATGACAATGACGCAGAAAATTCTGGCTGCGCATGCAGGATTAGAGACCGTCAGCGCGGGACAGCTCATTGAGGCAGACCTGGATCTGGTTCTGGGTAACGATATTACATCGCCGGTTGCCATTCACGAGATTGAGAAGATGAAGGTTGACGGTGTATTCCATAAAGATAAAATCGCACTTGTTATGGATCATTTTGCACCGAACAAGGATATTAAGTCCGCACAGCACTGTAAGTGTGTCAGAGAGTTCGCCTGCAAGAATGAGATCAGCAATTATTTTGACGTAGGAGAGATGGGAATCGAGCATGCACTTCTCCCGGAGAAAGGTCTTACCGTAGCAGGAGATGTGATCATCGGAGCGGATTCACATACTTGTACATACGGAGCACTCGGCGCTTTCTCGACCGGTGTCGGAAGTACGGATATGGCTGCCGGTATGGCGACCGGTAAAGCATGGTTTAAGGTTCCGTCTGCAATCAAATTTAATATTACAGGAAAGCCTGCAAAATGGATCAGCGGTAAGGATGTGATCCTTCATATCATCGGTATGATCGGTGTGGATGGTGCACTGTACAAGTCCATGGAGTTTGTCGGAGACGGTATTCAGTATCTGACCATGGATGATCGATTTACGATCGCAAATATGGCGATCGAGGCTGGCGGCAAGAACGGTATCTTCCCGGTTGACGATCTGACCAGAGAATATATGAAGGAGCATTCAAAGCGTCCGTTCGTAGAGTACGAGGCAGATGCGGATGCAGAGTATGATGAGGAGTACACGATCGACTTAAGTACCTTAAAGCCAACCGTAGCGTTCCCGCATCTTCCGGAGAATACAAGAACGATCGATGAGGTCGGTGACGTGAAGATCGATCAGGTAGTCATCGGTTCCTGCACAAACGGTCGTATGGACGATCTTCGTATCGCAGCGAAGATCTTAGAAGGAAAGAAAGTTGCGAAGGGGCTTCGTGTGATCGTGATCCCGGCCACACAGCAGATCTATCTGGATGCGATGGAAGAGGGACTGATCCGTACGTTTATCGAGGCCGGTGCCATCGTCAGCACACCGACATGCGGACCTTGTCTCGGTGGATACATGGGAGTTCTCGCAGAGGGCGAGCGCTGCGTATCGACGACCAACCGTAACTTCGTGGGACGTATGGGACATGTAGAGTCTGAAGTTTACCTTGCAAGCCCGGCGGTTGCTGCGGCAAGTGCAATCACAGGTAAGATTTCAGGACCGGATGAGATCGCGTAAGTTTTTGTAAACCTGACATTAAGGAGGCTAATATGAAAGCAGCACATGGTAGTGTTTTTAAATATGGTGACAACGTCGATACTGACGTTATTATTCCTGCAAGATATCTGAATTCTTCGGATCCGAAGGAGCTTGCAACACATTGTATGGAAGATATCGATAAGGATTTTGTTAAGAATGTAAAGGCGGGCGATATCATCGTTGCCAACAAGAATTTCGGATGCGGTTCTTCAAGAGAACATGCACCGATCTCCATCAAGGCAGCAGGAGTCAGCTGCGTGATCGCAGAGACATTCGCACGCATTTTCTACCGTAATTCGATCAACATTGGACTTCCGATCATTGAGTGCCCGGAAGCTGCAAAGGCAATCTCTGCAGGAGATGAAGTGGAAGTGGATTTTGATTCCGGCGTGATCACAGATGTGACAACGGCACAGAAGTTCCAGGGCCAGGCGTTTCCTCCGT
>CAVHWG010000035.1:0-7245 GCA_963639645.1 Firmicutes bacterium TM09-10
TCCACGCAATGCAAGGATATTCTCAATCTTTCTCTCCTTCAGTTCCGTGATCACAGACTGTACTTTTTCCTTAGTGGAAGATGCACAGGTCAGATGTGCGATTGCAGGAATGTTGTAGGAATTAATCGTATCTGCGATTTCAACCGTATAGTCACTGGTTCCGCCGGTCGCACCGTATGTACAGCTGATATAGGATGGCTTCAACTCTGCCATCTTACCGACGATTGCCTTATAATTGTCAAGCTGTGATCCCTTCTTTGGCGGGAAAAGCTCACAGGAAATGGTTACTTTGTCTTCTTTTAATAATTCTGCTACTTTCATATTGTCCCCTATCTTTTGTTATTAGAACTTTCGTAATGCATCGGAGCCATCATCCACGGTATTTTCAATCTTGCGGATCTCAACAAAATAAGAATAACTGTCATTGACCCTGACCTCGCAACGGTCACCGGCTTTGTGTCCGAAGATTGCCGATCCGAGCGGTGACTCGCGGCTGATCAGATTCTTCAGGGAATTACTGCGCACCGTTGTCACAAGCTTATACGTCTCCACCATATCGTCATCCTCAAAATACAGATCCACCGTATTGTTCATTCCGACTTCATCCTCCGGAGAATCCTCCGAGATGACGACAGCCGTCTTGATCATCTTCTCGAGATAGCGGATACGGCTCTCATTCTCATTCTTGAATTTCTTGGCCGCTTTGTACTCAAAGTTCTCACTTAAGTCTCCCTGTGCACGGGCCTCTTTGACATCTTCCAGTGCCTGCTTTCTGACAACAAGCTTGCGATGTTCAATCTCCGCTTCCATCTTCTCGATATCTTTTTTTGTCAATTCATCATGCATGATATCACCCCTACATATAAACGTTATTTTATCATCGAACTTTGCTTCTTGCAAGGCTCAATTCATAGTATACCACTATGTTATAAATCATCTGTCCTCATAAAAATCTGTGCTTCTTCACATGCACATTCGGTACACACCGTCACATAGTGTGTCTCATCCGGCTGCATTGAACAGAAAGCTGCACCGCTCATCGTATCAATCGTTTCCAGCCCGATCGAAAGTCCGATGCCTCTCATTTTTGCATAGCTCTCCTTCTTCGTCCAGATCTTAAGCAGCTCAGATGCGGTTGCTCCCTGCTCATTCCAGAAAATGGTCTCCGGATCGTTCAGGATCCGATCGGCAATCCTTTTTACCTGATCCGTCCTGCCATCCAGTTTTGTGATCACTTCAACATCCACACCGATCAGCTGATCCGAAATGCCACAAACCGCATAATTTCCTGCATGACTCAGGTTAAAATGCATGTTTTGATGCAAAAGGCATGGTTTGCCGTGTTCATTATAAGTAAATTTCTGACTCTCATAATCAATACCGGCAGCTTCCAGCGCGATCCGAAGCAACCGGTTTGCCGCAAGACTTCGCATCTGCTCTTCTTTTGCTTTCAACCGCATGATTTTTTCTCTGCGTTCCGGCAGCACCAGTCTCATGCTATCCGCAAAATGTGCCTCATTCCGCAAAGGCATGATATCGGCATAATAAACTTTAAGCATGGATCACGCCCACGATTCCGGCAAGCAGAACGATCACACCGAGCACGATGCGATACCATCCAAACACTTTAAAGTCATGTTTCTTAATGTAGCCCATCAAAAACTGGATGACGATCAGTGATACAACGAATGCCACAACCATTCCAACGATCAGAATAACCGCTTCGCCCATCGTAAATGAAAAACCGAATTTCACCAGCTTTAAGAGGCTGGCACCGAACATAACCGGAATTGCAAGGAAGAACGTATACTCTGCCGCAACGGTTCTTGACACACCGATCAACAGAGCACCGACGATCGTTGCACCGGAACGCGATGTTCCCGGGAAGATTGCCGCAATCAGCTGAAACAGACCGATCAGGATCGCCGTATTATAACTGATATCCGCGATCGTATTGATCTTCGCCGCTTTACCCTTGTGATAATTCTCAATCACGATAAATGCGATACCGAACAGGATCAGCATGATCGCCACGGTCGTATAATTGTAAAACCATTTTTCAAATACTTCATCGAACAGGATTCCGACGATAGCTGCCGGTACACAGGATACTAAAATGTGAAACCACAGCTTAAAAATATCTGTCTTGATCCACGCACCCAGACCGCTTTTCTCCAGAGGTGCCGCATTATTCTTCTTTCCAAACGGCCAGATCTGACTCCAGAACAGGACCACAACCGCAAGGATCGCGCCAAGCTGGATCACAACCTCAAACATACTGTAAAATTCCTCACTGACATCAAGAGGAAGCACTTCGTTCAACAGGATCATATGTCCGGTGCTGCTGATCGGCAGCCACTCGGTAATTCCCTCAACGATACCGAACAGTACCGCTTTTAAAATCTCAATCAGTTCCATTTAATTATCTCGTTCCTTTCCCCAGAAAAATAATGCGACCGTTCCCGGTCCGGTATGACTTCCGATCGTTGTTCCGATCGAATTGATCTCTGCCTTTCCATTCAGTTTCGGGAATCGTTTCTCAACGATTTCCGCTACCGCCTTCGCATCCTCGATGCAGGCAGACTGGGAGATGTAGCATTTTCCGGAATAATCCGCGCCGTCCACTGTCAGTTCTTCCATGCGGTCCACGATTGCATTCATCACTTTCTTCTTTGTGCGGACTTTCTGCCGCGGGATCAGCTTTCCTTCAAAGTCTACGTTAAGAAGCGGACAGATATTCATCACGCCGCCGATGAATCCAGCCGTCTTTGATACTCTTCCGCCCTTGATGAAAAATGTGAGGTCACTGGTAAAAAACCAGTGCTGTACTTCCTTCTTATGAGCTTCTGCCCATTCATGGATCTCATCAATGCTTTTGCCCTCGTCGCGCAGATCGGCAAGTTTATCCATCAAAAGTCCGTATCCGGAAGATGCGGCAAGGGAATCCACGATATAGATCTTGCGATCCGGATACTTCTCCTGCATCATCTCCTGAGCAATCTTTGCCGAATTAAACACCCCTGAAATTCCGGATGAAAGCGTCAGATGCAGAATGTCCTTTCCTTTCTTTAAGAAGGTTTCAAAATACGCACAGAATTCCTCTGCGTTAATCTGCGAAGTTTTGGTGTCCGCACCGTCCTTCATTGCCTGATAGAACTGATCGAACGGGATCGATTCGCCAAGATCATCGAGGTAAGACGTTCCGTCCAGTGCAAAATGAAAACATATGTAAGAAATCTCTCTTTTGTTAAAATGTTCCTTTGTCAGATCTGCTGTCGAGCAGCAGCTGAGTACAAAATCAGCCATCATTTTCTCCTCTAATTTCTATAGTCAAAACATACACTCGTTAATTTTAGTATAAAAAGCATAGAATAGCAATATGAGTTATGTTATAATAATCTTAACATTTCATATTGGAGGGATCGTATGAGCGAGAAAGCATACAAAACCATGGGAAGCACCGGAGCCGGAACACTGGCGATCGGCATCTGCGTCCTGGTGACCGGAATCGTATCCGGCATTCTTTTGATTGTAAACGGAGCACGATTATTAAAAAACAGAGAGAGCCTGACTTTCTAGGCTGCTCTCTGTTTTTTATTTTTCATTGTAGGATGCAAAATCAATACAGTCCATGTAGATTTCCGAGAAGGACGGCTGCATGGCCAGTTCCAGATACCGCATCATCTTTTGAATTTCTTTGATATGAGCTCCTGCGTCCTTTGCAATTGCTGCAAGGCGCGCACCTTCTCCCGCCGCGTTACCGACAGACTCCGTGACCGGAAGCAATTCCTTCGGGATCAGTCCGATTGCTGCCGCACTCTCCTTATTCAGAAAGCTTCCGAAACCTCCCGCCAGCAGTACGCCGGTCACATTCTCATAGGAAAATCCCTTTTCTTTTAATAAAACTTCGATTCCGGCTGCGATTGCTGCCTTGGCAAGCTGCAGATTTCGGATGTCCTCCTGAGTCACACAGACTTGATCCGTCAGCCATATGCATGCCTGCTCCTCATAGGTTCCGATGCAACTTTGCAGTTCTTCCGAAACATCCGACGCTTCTTTTAACATTCCAGTCTCATCCATCAGACCGGTCTCAAGCAGTACCGCCAAGGTATCAAGCAATCCCGATCCGCAGATTCCGATTGCCTCTTTTTTGCCGATCGTCTCAACCTGTAACCGTTTATTGACATACTGTACCGAAGCAATCGCCCCCTCCGCGGCTGGCATTCCCATTGTAATCTCCGCGCCCTCAAACGCAGGGCCCGCAGCGGTCGCACAGCAGACAAATCCGTCCTTCTGATTTCCGAGCAGCATCTCTCCGTTCGTTCCGATATCAAGCAAAAGCCACTGTCCATCCGAACTTTCCGGAACTGCCGCAAGCACATCCGCGGTAATATCCGAACCGACATACCCCGCCACACAGGGAAGGATCTCCACCTTGGCACAATTTTTCATTCCAATACGACTTCCGGCATATTCCTTTCCGAACAACTCTTTTGGCATAAAAGGCGCCACACCGATCGTCTCCGGAGAAAGTCCGGCAAACAGATGGCACATCACCGTATTTCCTGCCACAGTAAGTTTCTCCACCGGCAGATCTTTCCGGCAGGAAACGCACAACTGTCTGATCATCGAATCGATCTGTCCGGTGATTGCCTCATGCATCTTCTTTAAATCCCCGGCAGCCGCCCGCTCAATGCGCGACACCACATCCGCGCCGAAACTTTTCTGCGCATTCGGCGCACTCTGCGTTGCAAGGATTTCACCGCTTGTGCCATCGATCAGATGACAGACCACAGTTGTCGTTCCGATATCACATGCCGCAACAAGCATCATTCGTCCGTCCGCCTCATAGGGATTGTGACAGATTCCACTCTCCGCGATCTTCGCCTGCGCCTCCTCTTCAAGCACAATATGCATACCGTCCGCGACAAGTGTCCTGCAGGCAAGCACTTCTCCGCCCCCTTCGATCATCACTTTACACTTGCCGCACCGTCCCATGCCACCGCACGGAGCCTCGATTCCGCCAATGCGGTTCTTCTGCAAAAGCGTAAGGATCGTCTGTCCTCTTCTTGCTTCGTATTCACTTGTTGCTTTGTTTTTTGTAATGGTTACTTTCATTTTCCTATTCCAGTTCGGTCATTCCTCCGAGCAGAATGCCCACATTGTCTCCGTAAATTTTGTGAAACTGATCCATCGGAAGCGGATTTATGCCTTTTCCCGCTTCGATCGTGTAGCCTGGGCGGTCATATTCCTGAATGAACCAGTCCTTGTAGCCTGCGTACCCGGATTCATCCGGAGTCTCCTCCACCGCATAACCGCTCACACGCGCAAAATACTGTGCGATCGCATACGACTTCTCCGGTTCATAATCCAGATAGCGCCAGTAAATGACCTCTCCCTGCGTGTGATAGGCAAGGATCAGGGCGAAATCGTGCAGCCTCGTAAACTGATACATCGCCACACTCTCCGGCTCGGAAAGCGGCATCGGTCCGACATAATCGCGCGGCGCCGGGCGATCATACCCAAGCGCGTATTTGATCCGCTTTGCTTCTTCCCATCCCGCCGGAAATTGCAAATTCAGATCCACGCCGCGGATATTGGCTTTCCAGCCATCCGGAAATGCGATCTTCGGGAAGGCTGCTGCGATCCGCTTCGCATTCCGGTAAAAACGTCCGGAATCCAAAAGTCCGTTGACCAGATCCACCCCGTCCGGATTCACAAGCGGGACAAGATACAGCGTAAATTCTTCAAACAAATTCGGTGCATTCACACCCTCATACGGTTCTTCCGTTGCATACGCCTTTAAAAGCTGCTCCGCAAACTTGAGAAGCACAGGTGTCGTAATGCTTTCGTTTGCATGAAATGAGGCATTGTAAGCCACTTCCGTCGGACCGTTTCCAATCTTAATGTAAGGAATGGCATTGCCCATCACACTCAGCCCGATACTTCCGGTCTCCACAGACGGATACCGCATCTGCAGACCGTCGATCACCCATTCCGTGAGCATCGAAGTATAGGGAAATGTCGTTTCCACAAGCTCATAATCAAATGGTACTGTAAGCATTGTTCCGATCTCAAGATTATCCTCCTGTGCATCCGAATTCGCCTGCCGGATGCGATCGACTGTTGTGTTGTGCATCTTTGCGATGCTGTAGAAACTGTCGCCGGACTTTACGATATGTGTCGTATATCCCCGCAGATATGGAAGCAGCAGATTCCATGCGGCATCATTGACCACACACGCCCTGTTCTCGCCGATAAAGGATTCCAGTGCACGGCAGGTCTTCGATCCGAATTTCCCATCCATCGCCACCTCATATCCCGCCCGCCTTAAGGCAAGCTGCACGTATTTTACTAAAATTCCCCGATCTCCCGGATATAGATTTTTCATTCTCATCACACTTTTCATCACATTCTATATAGAGTATGCTTTTGAACGTGTGATGTACCTATTATGCTTTGCGCAGACGCGCGATTTCTTCTTTGTACGGAGGAATCGTCTTTTTCGTCTCTCCCTCCGCGCAAAGCCACGGTGTCTCCAATATCTTTGGTATAGCGATAAAACGCGGATCATGTACCACGCGGTGCAGCGTCTCAAACCCGATCGTTCCCGCCCCGATATTCGCGTGGCGGTCCTTGTGCGCCCCAAGCGGATTTAAGCTGTCATTGATATGAAAGACCGCGATCTGATCAAGTCCGATCACCTCATCAAATTTCTGAAAAATGCCCTCGTAATCATTGACCAGATCATATCCCGCATCGTTGACATGACAGGTATCAAAGCAGACTCTCAGACGATCCTTTTTATGGACACCGTCGTAGATTTCCTTCAGTTCCTCAAACGAACGGCCGATCTCGCTGCCTTTGCCCGCCATCGTCTCAAGCGCGATATACACATCATCCTCGTTATCATCAAGCACCATGTTCAGTCCCTTTACCGCCTGTGCGATACCGGCATCCGCTCCCGCATCCAGTGCAGATCCCGGGTGTAATACCAGAATGTGGCTTCGCATCGCTGCAGTACGTTTAATCTCCTTTTCCAGAAATTCCACCGCAAGTTCAAACGTCTCCGGCTTTACGGTGTTCGCCAGATTGATGATATACGGCGCATGCACCACAATCTCCTCAATTCCCGCTTCTTTGGCATATTCCCAGCCGGCTTCAATATTTAAATCGCTGATTTCTTTTCGTCTCGTGTTCTGTGGCGCTCCCGTGTAGAGCATCAGCACATTAGCCCCGTAACTG
>CAVHWG010000035.1:7310-20847 GCA_963639645.1 Firmicutes bacterium TM09-10
CCGCCATCCCCACATGGGAACCGATTTTTATATTTTCCATCTGAATACTCCTACAATTTTGTATTTTTTATGCTATAATGAAGCGCGTACTTATCATATAATGCAAACACATTTTTTTCAATAGATGATCACAGGAGGAATATGACATTATGAAGAAAAAATTATGCCTGCTGCTTAGTCTGTGCCTGCTTTTACTCGCAGGCTGCAGTCAGATCGGCAGCTCGATCCGCTTCGGTGCCGCGGACGTCGGCGGAATGTACTATCCGTTCGCCTCTGCATTCACCGGACTGGTCGCAAAAGACAATGCCGATTATCAGTTTGAAGTAAAGACGACAGCCGGTTCGGCAGCAAACTTAAGACTGCTCTCCGGCGGCTACATCGAACTCGGTATCGCGCAGAACGATTTCATTGACAACGCTTACAACGGAACCGGAATCTTTAAAGGCAAACAATATCAGGGATACAAAGCCGTCGCCTCGCTCTATCCGGAGGCATGTCAGATCGTTGTGCGTGCCGACTCCGATATCACCACACTCAATGATCTGCAGGGCAAAACCGTAAGCATCGGTGCCGAGGAATCCGGAACCGAGAACAATGCAAAGCAGATTCTGAAAATGAGCGGACTGACTTCCGAACTTGTCACCATGGTACAGCTCGATTACACCGAAGCTGCGGACAAGCTTGCTTCCGGCGAGATTGACGCCTTCTTCTGCACCGCCGGTGTCACAACGAGCGTGATTGAAGAACTGGCACGTTCCTGTGGTATCCGTTTTCTGGACATTGACGAGAATTGCAGCAGCAAACTTTTAAAAGCCTATCCGTTCTACAGTAAATACACCATCCCTGCCGGAACCTATACCGGTCAGGAAACCGATGTGCAGACACTTGCGGTGCAGTCCGTACTGCTGGCATCCGACAAACTCTCTGCTGAGAAAGTAAAGGACCTGACTGCCGCACTCTACGATCACACAAGTGATCTGCAATACGCGACTTCACTCAACTTAAAACTTGACGCCTCAACGGCAACGAAAGAAATTACGATTCCGTTCCACCCGGGCGCTGCAGCATACTATGAAGAACAGGGAATCACCGTTTTGACCGAATAGAAGAAAGGAACTTTATGAAAATTCAGTTAGATATGTATCAAACGCTTGCCGTGGCAGTCTTAGTACTGATGCTCGGCAGCTTCTTAAGACAGCGGATCAGTTTTCTCGAGAAATTCTGTATTCCCGCACCGGTGATCGGCGGACTGCTTTTTGCGATCTTGACCTGCATCGGTCATGTCAGCGGACTTGCCAATTTTTCTTTTGATGACACACTCCGCGAGGTGTGTATGGTCTTCTTCTTTACCTCCGTCGGCTTTCAGGCGAATCTGAAAGTATTAAAAAGCGGTGGTAAAGCCATGGCAGTATTCCTTGCGCTTGTCATCGCACTCATTATTACACAGAATCTGGTTGCTGTGGGACTCTCCGAAGTTCTTCACATCAATCCTCTCATCGGTATATGTACCGGATCGATCTCCATGGTCGGCGGACACGGAACCGCCGGTGCGTTCGGTCCGGTTCTGGAAGATTTTAACGTAAACGGTGCCACCACGATCTGTACCGCAGCCGCAACCTTCGGACTGATCACCGGAAGCCTTGTCGGCGGGCCGCTCGGCAAACGCCTTGTGGAGAAGAAAAATCTCCTTCCGACCGCAGTAACCGAAGATGACAGCCTTCTGGTTGAAGATGAAAAAAAGCATGAGCGTCACACCAATATGTACGCAGCTGCCGTCTTCCAGCTCATTCTTGCGATCGGACTCGGAACGATCTTCTCGTGGCTTCTGACGAAAACCGGCCTGACCTTCCCGATCTACATCGGTGCGATGATCGCCGCAGCGCTCATCCGTAACATTGCCGAGTACACCGGGCATTTTACGATCCATATGGGTGAGATTAACGACCTCGGCGGTATCTCGCTTTCCCTGTTTTTAGGTATGGCGATGATCACTTTAAAGCTTTGGGAACTTTCTGAACTTGCATTGCCGCTCGTCGTGCTACTTGCTTCACAGGTTGTACTGATCGCGCTGTTTACTTATTTTGTTGAATTTAACATTATGGGAAGAGATTACGATGCCGCTGTGCTCGTTGCAGGAACCTGTGGATTCGGTATGGGTGCAACCCCAAACGCGATGGCTAACATGCAGGCGCTGTGTGACCGTTATGTACCTTCCGTAAAGGCCTACCTGCTCATTCCTCTGATTGGAAGTCTATTTGCGGATTTCATCAACAGTCTTGTGATTACGTTTTTTATCAATGTACTATAACTAAGGGGGATACTTATTATGGGATTATTTATGAAATTGTTTCAGAAACGTGCCAATGCTGAAAAACAGAAAAAACATCATTACGACCTGACCTACGACAATGTGGCAATTCCGGAGATTCACACACATAAAGTCACAGAGTCTGAGTCTGATCCAAAAGTGGAGGAATCCCCGGACGCCCGCTATGACAGCGTGGCAATTCCGGAGATTCATATTAAGAAAAAGTAGTCAGGTAAGCATGATTATTTGGTTATTGTAATTTTAAATTTTGCTTTTGTCTTGCTGCCGTCTTCCGCAACATTGCCACTTACTTTAGAATCCACCGCTTTATCATTGAATGTAAATCCTGTCGGGGCCGTCACATCTGCCTCTACCGTCTGACCGATCTCTGCAGACTTCACTTCTTTGGCTGCACAGGTATTCTCCTGCACGCCATTGTTAAATGCATATACCAGATACTTGTTTTCATCCAGTTTTCCCAGATTTCTGATAAAGTTTCCATCTTCCTGACGATCCATTCGTATGTATTTTTATTCTATTGTATTAGCTACATCTCTATGCTTGTGCCAACTCCTGCATCAATTCGTGCACAGTTGTCATTTCATGAATTCTTCCGACATTTGCTCCACAGAATACCAATCCGTTTTCCACATCTCCCCGCACCGCATCGATCAAAGCTTTGGTAATGCAGTACGGAACTTTTGCCGGGTTACATTTTTCAAGGCAGTTGTAACATTTTTTTATTGGCAGTCTGTCATCCTTCAGACGCTCGATAAACGCATTGTGAAGTGCACGCCCCGGCATTCCGACCGGACTCTGAATGATCTCTACATCCGCTTCGGAAGCCGCGACATACGCCTGTTTATAGGCATCCGAAGCATCACACTCTTTTGTTGCCACAAATCTGCTGGCGATCTGAACCCCATCTGCCCCCAGTTGCATTGCATGTACAATATCTTCATGATCAAACACACCTCCAGCAACGATAACCGGGATTTTTGTGCGGAACTGCTCTTCGTATTCTTTTTTGCAGGCAATAATCTCCTGCACTTCCCTGTCAAAATTGATTGACGCGATATCGTTCAACTGCTCATTGGAAAAGCCAAGATGTCCGCCGGCCTTCGGTCCCTCGATCACAATAAAATCCGCTGTACGGTCATAACGATGTGCCCACATTTTTAAGATCAGCCTGGTTGCACGCTTTGACGAAACGATCGGAGCGATCTTTGTTCTGCACTTCTCACCGATCAACTCCGGAAGATTCATCGGCAGACCCGCACCGCTAATAATCACATCTGCCCCGGCAGCAACAGCCGCTTTAACGTGCTCCTTGTAATGCTTTAAGGCAACCATAATATTTACCCCGACAAGTCCGTTACCGCACGCGATCTCCTTTGCTCGCTTAATATGCTTATGAATAGCACGCAGATTGCATTCTGCCTGGTCGTTTTCAAAACCATCTTCATCGTATCCGATCTGTGCTGTTGAAATCACACCGACTCCCCCCTCTTTTGCCACAGCACCAGCAAGGCGACTCAGACTTACACCAACTCCCATTCCGCCCTGAATGATTGGAAGCTTCGCAATCTTATCCCCGATGCGAAGCTCCTTTAATTTCGATTTATACTCTACTGTATTCATTTCTTCCTCCATACTCAAAAATTGTTTGATTATCAAACAATTTTCAGTATAAAAGAGTGTTGTATCTTTGTCAATGTATAATTGTATTTCTTTCTAGGTTACATAGTTTTAAATACTAGATTATTTTTATTGTAATTTTCCGCCTTTTTTATAAAAGAAGCCACAAATCCCGGATTCGACGGATAATACAGATGTGCAAAACCAAACCACAAGTTGTCATGATCGATCACGCACGGATAAGTTCGTCCGGTCACAGGCTTCGTTGCCACACAATCCTCTCCATTGTTGGTGCTGTCAAAATAATGAAACTCGTGTGCACGGATGCACTCGCCCTCCGGAAGAAAATTACTCTCATTCTCTTCCACTTCGATATAACCGAACCGAACAAGTTTATTTTTATATCCACTCTGCGCCTTGATCACACCAACCATCGGATAAGTTTCTCCACTCTGCGTTGTGATCGACTCATGCAGATATAAAAACCCGCCACACTCTGCCACCACCGGCATTCCGTCTTTGACAGCCTGCAGGATTGCCTCTTTCATCGACTCATTCTCACTTAACGCTTTCGCATACAGCTCCGGATAACCTCCGCCGAGAAGGATTCCCGCGCAGCCGTCCGGAAGCGCATGATCATGGATCGGCGAGAAATATTCGATTGTCGCTTTGCATTCTGTCAGCATTCGAAGATTATCCTCATAATAAAAGCAGAATGCCTCATCCTTTGCAACCGCGATCACCGGATTCTCCCCGCCGGATTTCATTCTGTAAGGATGAAATTCCTCACCGGTAATCTCCGGTGCCTCTTCTGCGATCGCCGCAACCTCATCCATCGATACGGTCTGTGTGATTACTTCGGTAAGTGCATTTAATGACCTGCGAAGATCTGGAATCTCCTGCGGCATCACAAGTCCAAGATGGCGGCTGGCAAGCGTTCCGCGCTTCTGATCCGGCACATATCCCACAACTTTGACCGGAAGTTCCGCCTCGATGAGCGGCTTGATCGTGCCGTAATACATTGCAGACATCCGGTTTAAGATCACTCCACGGATCAGATGTGCTTTGTCGTAGGCGAGAAATCCGGCGATCATCGGAAGGATAGAGCGCCCCATGCCTTTGGCATCCACCACAAGAATAATCGGCGTGTTTGTCACCTTTGCCAGATGATAGGACGAACCTTCTTCCCTCACGCCACCGAGTCCGTCGTATAGCCCCATCACGCCCTCCATGACGGCAAAATCATCCTCAGACCGATCCTGCAAAAACAGCGCTTTCGTCACCGATTCGCCGGTAAAAAAGGTATCCAGATTCTTCGAAGGAACACCGATCACGGTTCGATGAAACATCGGATCAATATAATCGGGACCGCATTTGTACGAAATAACCTGTTCGCCCTTGTTTTTTAATGCCTGCAATAATGCGCAGATGATCGTTGTCTTACCGCTTCCGCTCTTCGGTGCGGCAAGCATGATTCGTCGAAGTTTCATGCCAATATCCTTCCCTGTTCAAGTTCATTCTTACTTTCGAAAATTGAATGCGCAGATCCAAACCGGATTTTCCGCTCTCATCAGATGATACGAGCCTGCGACTGCTGCCCGGCTTACCTGCATCTGCACGATTTCTTCCCGCTCAATTGGAAATGCCGTAAGTGCTTCCAGTATCTTGCAGATTGTCTCCATACTGATTGCATTGATCACAATGCGCATCGTCGGATTCTTCTGATATAAAACGCTTAATATTTCCTTAAAGTTACCTCCGCTTCCGCCAATAAATGCATGTGTCGGAGCCGGAAGTTCCTCCAGTCCCTCCGGTGCCTCGGCTTCCACGATCTCTATATTCTCAAGTCCAAGCTGCCGCCGGTTCTTCTCGATCAGCGAGACCGCCTCCGGCTTTCGCTCGATGGCATACACACAGATGGTCTCCGAGCGTGCTGCCATCTCCATCGCAATCGATCCGGTTCCGCTTCCCACATCATAGACAATCGCATTCGCATGCAGATGCAGCTTACAGATACTGACCTCACGCACCTCTTCCTTCGTCATCGGAACCTTGTCCCGGATAAAGGTATCATCCGGCATACCGTGCGTGAGCGTTTTTTCTTCCGCTGCCGGATTTAAGATCAGACAGATATACAATCCCTTTTTCTCACACGCGATACATTCCTGTGACGTGAGCGTAAGAATCTCCTCATCCGGGTACGACAACTGATAGCCGACGATCACCTTACAACCGAAAAGTCCCGCCTGAGTCAACTGCTGCCCGATTGCTTTTACGTCCTCGACGCCAGACACCAGCAGAAACGTCTTCTTCTCATAGCGGATCGTTCTTGCCAGATTGTAAATCTTTTGGCCGTGCATACTTAAGATTCTTGCATCCTGATAACCGACACCGGCACGCGACGCCAGATAGGAAACCGACGAGATTCCCGGAAGCACGCGCACGCTCGCCTGCAATGTCTGTTTCTGGCACGCTTCCTGCAGCTTTTCATACAACGTCTGACAACCGCTGTAGAATCCGCTGTCCCCGGAAAACAGAATGACCGCCTTCTTCGATTGCATATTTCCGGACTGCTGCACCTGACTTAAATACGGGATGATCTGCTCCGCCAGATAATACGGCTTTTTCACGATCCGCGGGGTGTAACCTTCGATCATCCGGCTCGCACCGAATAGATAGTCTGCAGTTCGGATCGCCTGCTGCACCTCCGCGGTCAATGACTTCTCATCGCCCATACCGATTCCCGCAAGAAAGATCTCCATCTGCGGCTTCGGCAGAATCTTCTGCCCGGATAAGCGTTCTAATTCCCGACAAACCTGCGCAAACGACATCCCCTCTGCCGGTCCGCTCTGTCCGATTACATACACCGGAATCCCGGCATTCTTTGCCGCCGTAATCTTATCCTGATAACCGCCGTTGGTACCGCTCTGCTTTGTCACAAGGCAGGCAATCCTGTACTGACGGATCAGCGCCTCATTCATCTCCACGCCAAACGGCCCCTGCATTGCAATAATCTGCTTACCTGTAATCCCCTGCTCATGGCAGATTGAAAGGCTCTCCCTCCCCGGAAGCACACGCACAAAAAGGCGTTCCTTCACCTCCGGGTTCTTGCAGTACACAGAAAGTTCCTTGCTTCCGGTCGTAAGTAAAATATTTCCCTGAACTTCCGCAAGCGCCGCCGCACATGCCTCGTTGTCCGTAAATCGAACAATCCCTTCTTCTTCTACCTCTGTCCCTGTATCTCTGAGCAGACGAAGATACGGCATGTCACAGGTTTTTGCCGCAGTCTTAATGTTTTCCGTCACAACAGTTGCATACGGATGTGTCGCATCGACGACAAGCGCATATTCCCCGCGCCGCATAAAGTCGAACATTGCCTTTTCATCCATACGCCCCTGATGAATTGTGGCATAAGGATGCTCGCCGAGCACGACTTCCCCATATTCGGTCGCAACACAGATCGTGTGGTGTATTTTTGCATTAGCGAGACATTCGGACAGTTCTCTACCTTCCGTTGTCCCCGCGAAGATCAGAATTTCGTTCAATTTGATACCCTCTCTTTGTGACAAGCTTTCCATCTATGATCTCGGTTCCCTGATTCCCGATAAAAACGGTTGTAAACATGTTGACCTCGGCATTCCGCATCTCCCCGAGCGTGCAGGTGACCGCTTTCGTTCCTTCTCGTCCGATATTTTCCACATAACCGCAGGGCCGCTCCGGCTCAATGACGGTAAGAAGAATGTCGCACGCCTTTTGCAGATAATCTTTTCTCTTGTGACTCGACGGATTGTAGATTGCCATAGCAAAATCGCCCTGTGCCGCCGCAAGCAGTCGTTTTTCGATCTTCTCCCACGGTGTCAGCAGATCACTCAGTGAGATTACGCAAAAGTCGTGATTTAACGGCGCGCCGAGCACGGCGGCTCCGCTGTTTGCCGCTGTAATTCCCGGAATTACATACACTTCCGTTTCCGGATATTCCTTTCCGACCTCATACATCAGTGATGCAAGTCCGTAGACGCCCGCATCCCCGCTGCAGATCAGAGAGACTTTATTGCCTTTTGCTGCCTCTTCAAAGCAAAGTCTGCATCGCTCCTCCTCCTGCCGCATCGGCGTAGTAAGAAGCGTCTTATCCGCAAAGCGCTCACCTAACAATTTAATATATACCGTATAGCCGACAATGACCTCCGACTCCTCGAGCGCTGCAAGTGCCTCGCCCGTCATCATGTTCTCATTGCCCGGCCCCATACCGATCACATACACTCTATTTTTCATCGATTGTTACACTCCAGTCTCTCTTTGCAATCGCGATCGTCATGCCATCTTTCGCATGCTTCTCACAGATCAGTTTCCCCTTTGCACCACAGCCCGCCATAGCCGCGCGTTCGCATACGTTATCCACACCCACCTGTGCCGCAACAAACGCCGACGCATGAAAATCGCCGTTCACCTTAAGCAGTTCCTCTGCGGGATATACCAGAAACGGAATCCTCTCCTTTTGACTGATTGCGATCAGTCCGGCTTCATCTTTCTTCTTATCGATCGAGGCAAGCGCGTAAACCTGCTTCTCCTCAATCCCCGCATCCTGTAATGTCTCCCTGTAAAAAGCGATAAGCTGTGCCGGATCTTTGTCTCTCCGGCATCCCATGCCCACGACATACTGTTTCGGACGAAGATAGATCAATGCGTCGTATCGCTCCGGATCTTCCGCTACTATGATGTCGACCTGATCAGTGGGAGGATACGCTACAAAACGCATGGTATCATCATATATACAAGCCTTGCTTTTCTTCGGCAATGCATGTTCGATAGAAATCGTAATTTCTTCCCCTGCAAGCACTTTCGACGATACTTTCGCGATCCCGTCCTTATTCAATATCTGCAAGTGATGCTTCTTTGCGAACAGATCGACCGCGAATTTCTCCTGAATATCCGTAGCCGTCGTAATAACCGCCTGCGCCTGCATTGCATCCTCCAACATATGCGCCAGTTCATTTGCACCGCCCACATGTCCCGCAAGGATCGGGATCACATACTGTCCCATCTCATCCATCACAAGCACCGGAACATCGTGCAGCTTGTCGGTCAGGTTCGGCGCGATCGCACGGACCGCAATCCCGCATGCACCGATAAAAAGAAGCGCGTCATCCTGCTGCATGTGATACTTTACCCATTCCGCAAGTGGTTCCTCGACAAACCGGATCTTGCGCACACTCATGTCGGATTTTTCCTGATAGCGGGAACATTTCGTATACAATTGTACATCCGGATCCGTTATCTTCTCCGCGATATTTTCCGATAATGCGATTCCGTTTTCCGTAAAACTGATGATTGCAAGTTTCATTCTTTTGCCTCACGAAATTCTGTGGAGAAATCCGGCGCATAAAGCCGCGACTTCTGATAATGCTGGTGCGTGATCACATCCCCGACCAGCACAAGCGCCGTCTTCGTAATATGGTGTAACTCCGCCGTATCGGCAAGCGTCTCGACCGTACAGGTATACGCCTCTTCTTCCGGCCAGGTTGCCTTGTACACGATCGCTGCAGGTGTCTTAGCCTCATACCCGCCCGCGATCAGCCGTCGGCTCAATTCCTTTAACATTCCGGTGCTTAAGTAGATTGCCATGGACGCCTGATGCGCCGAAAAGCTCTCGATGCTCTCCTTCGGCGGTACCTTCGTCTTTCCTTCCATGCGCGTGATGATCAGCGACTGTGAAATATCCGGAAGCGTATACTCCAAATTCAACGATGCCGCCGCACCAAAACAGGCACTCACGCCCGGACAGCTCTCATATTCGATTCCAAGCGCATCCAGTGCATCCATCTGCTCACGGATTGCACCGTACACACTCGGATCACCGGTATGCAGCCGCACCAGTTCCTGTCTTTTCTCGTGCGCGTCTTTCATGACAGCGATCACTTCATCCAGTGTCATCTTCGCACTGTTATATATCTGACAGTTTTCCTTCGCATAATCCAACAGTTCGGGATTCACCAGCGATCCCGCATAGATGATCACATCTGCCTTTTGCAGCAGACGCATTCCCCGCACGGTGATCAGATCGACTGCTCCCGATCCTGCTCCAACAAAGTAAACCATTGATCCGCCTCCTCACTTTTTGCCAATTCGCCAAACGCATTGTCGTACATGATACAGTCGATCTGCATCCTGCCCGCCGCGCGCTTGTCCAGATAAAACAGGATACGCTCCATCGCGTAGTCCATCACTTCCTGCTGCTTTCCCGCTTCGCGCAAAAGGCGTACCGCCTCCTCCGTCGTCACGCAGCCAAGGATTTCATCTGCAGTCTCAGCACTCACACCCTCGTGGATTGCAAACGCCGTCAGAAGTTCCATTCGGCAGTCGCCCTCCTTCGAGTGCGTGTTCATAATGCCACCCGCAACTTTGATCAGCTTTCCGATATGCCCGGTCAAAAGCATCTTGCGAAAGCCCATCTCCGCCGCCATATCGATCGTGGCTCCGATAAAATTACTGCATTTCACACTGCGGTCGAGATCGTACCCATACGCCTTTTTCATAAAATCGAGTCCATAGTTACCGGGCGCAACCGCTACATAGTCCGCCCCCTCGGCGCGCCTCTGATTCAGTTCCACCCTGATCGTATCTAAAAGAGCCTGATTGCTCATCGGCTCCACGATTCCGCTCGTGCCGAGGATCGAGATACCGCCTACGATGCCAAGTCTCGGATTAAACGTCTTCTTCGCCAGTTCCTCACCCTCCGGCACGGAGATCTCAACACTTAAACTTCCCTTGTAATCGAAAACGCTGCATACTTCCAGCACCTCTTTTTCGATCATCTCGCGCGGTACATGATTGATCGCCGCATTGCCGACCGGCTGGTCAAGACCGGGTTTCGTCACCCGCCCCACACCGATGCCGCCGTCGATGCAGACATGGGCAGTTCCTTCAATGAATCCGACCAGAGCATACACAAGCGTTCCGCTCGTAATATCCGGATCATCCCCGCCGTCTTTTCTCACCGCGCAGCGCACACGCTTTTCGCCGCGGGAAATGTCAAGAATCTCAGCGGTATACGGAATTCCCTTCGGTGTCTCGATCGTGATCGTATTCTTTTGTCTTCCACTTAGGAGCATGTATGCCGCCGCTTTTGCCGCCGCAGCCGCACAGCTTCCCGTCGTAAAACCATAGCGCATCGCCTTTTCCTCAATTCTATCTCGTCAGATCATACAATAGTGCGTTGCAGATTGCCGCAGCCACATTGCTGCCGCCTTTGCGCCCGCGATTGACGATATACGGCACATCCGATTCTAAGATCAGTTCTTTTGCCGCCTCGACATTGACAAAGCCGACCGGCACACCGATCACAAATGCCGGACGCCAGTCGCTTTCCTGCATCATCTTATACAACTGGATCAGAGCCGTCGGCGCATTGCCCACTGCAAAGATCACCGGCTTGTCGATCTGCGCCGCCATCTCCATGCTGACCGTTGCGCGTGTCGTTCCGCGCTCCTTCGCAAGACGCGCCACCGTCGGATCCGCCATAAAACAATGTGCCTCGCCGCCGAATGTGGCAAGCGCCCTCTTGTTGATTCCGGCAAGCGCCATATTCGTGTCCGTCACAATATCCGCACCCTCGCAGATTAAATCCTCGGCAATCCGCACCGCATCCTTTGAATACATCAGCGTCTCGGTATATTCAAAGTCGGCGCTCGTATGGATCACACGCTTCGTGATCATCTCCTGTTCCTTCGGCAGCACGATCCCGCGTGCCGCAAGTTCCTCACCGATGATCTCAAAACTCCTTTTTTCAATTTCCTGTGGCAGCAACTGTTCAATTCGATTCAATGCACTCACCTATCGCTTTCCATAACATCTCGTTTTCTTCTCTCGTCCGCACCGCAATGCGGTAATATCCTCTCGTTAATCCCGCAAAATTCGAGCAGTCCCGGATCAGAATCTGCCGCTGCAGTAACCGCTCGTATAGCGGGATCTCCGTGTAGATCAAAAGATAATTGGCATCCCCCGGATACACTTTCATCCCCAGTTCCTTTAATTTATTTTCCAGAAAAAAACGCTCGTTTTTCACTAAATCCGCACTTTCTTTCACATACGCGTCCTCACGGATCGCCGCAATTCCCGCCGCCTGTGCAAACGTCGAGAGATTCCATTCCGGGAGCTGTCTTTGTATTCTTTTACCAAGCTCCGTATCACTGCACAACAGATACCCGAGCCGTACACCCGGTATCGCATAGATCTTCGTGAACGCTCGCACAAGGATCAGATTGGAAAATTCCTCCAATTGCTCCATAAAGGAAGCATCATCACCCACAAACTCGATAAAACACTCATCGAGTACCACTTTCATATGCTTTTCTTTGCAGATTTGCAGCAGCCGCAGACCGTACGTTTTGTCCACGCAGCGTCCGGTCGGATTGTTCGGATTGGCAAGAAAGACAAGATCAATGTCATTCGTAAATATCTCTAAAAAATCATCCTGCAAAGTAAAATCATTTTCCGCCTCAAGCGGATACGTCACAATCTCGCATTCCGCCGCTTTCGCCGCATGTTCATATCCGTAAAACGAAGGAACCGGAATCAATATCTTCTTCGGACGAAGTGCATGCACGATTGCCAGAAAAAGTTCCGATGCGCCGTTTCCGAAACAAAGCCATTCGTCCGGAACCGAAAAATGCGATGCAACTGCCTCACGCAGCGCCTGTGCATGCGGATCGGGATACTCATCCGCATGCAACAACGCATTCTGTAACGCCTCACGCACCGGCTGCGGCATTCCAAGCGGATTCGTATTGACCGAGAAATCCATATTCACTTGATTACGGTAAATATCGCCACCGTGTATCTGTTGCACTTTTTGTTTCCTTTCCCGAATCTATCGAATCGTGTACAACTTTTGCCAAATTCTATTTTTCAACCTTCACAGGATTTTATAAAAAACAAGTAACTGCAAGTAATACAATAAGACACAACACTTCACTGATCCATGCCGTCACATACATAAGCCGGTTCACGCGCACAATATCCTCACGCTGCACCTCGCGAAGCGCATCCCCGATATAGGGCTTCTTTACGATCTTGCCGAAATAACTGGCATCGCCCGCCAGACGGATACCGAGCGCTCCCGCACATACCGATTCGGTCTGTGCCGAGTTCGGGCTTGCGTGATTGAAACGGTCACGCTTATAGATGCGATACGCATTTTGCCCATCAAAATCCCTGCCGCCGATATACGCCGCCAAAATCATCAGATACGCACTGATGCGCGCCGGAATGAAATTCACCACATCATCCAGCTTCGCCGCCGCCCTGCCAAAATATAAAAACATATCATTCTTATATCCTACCATGGAATCCATCGTATTGACAGCCTTGTACGCAAATCCGAGAACCGGTCCACCCAAAGCCGTATACAGCATCGGTGCGATGACACCGTCCGACGTATTCTCGGCAACCGTCTCTACCGCCGCTTTGACCACGCCGTTCTCGTCGAGCACATTCGTGTCACGGCCGACGATCATCGATACCGCTTTGCGCCCCGCTTCAATTCCTTCTGCGTTCAGACTCGTGTACACCTTCATACTCTCATCCTTCAGGCAC
>CAVHWG010000036.1:0-2732 GCA_963639645.1 Firmicutes bacterium TM09-10
GTGTACCTCAGCATGGATTATATTGAAGCAACGCGTGCAGTCATCAAGTATGATCTGCCGCTCAATGAGATCATCTACGATTTCTTTGATGCGCTCAAGTCGCGTTCACGAGGATACGCTTCGTTTGATTATGAGATGAAGGGTTACCAGCGTTCTGAGCTTGTGAAGCTGGATATCCTGATCAACCGTGAGATGGTCGATGCGCTGTCCTTTATCGTGTTCAAGGAGAGTGCGTACGACAGAGGCCGCAGAATGTGTGAGCGTCTGAAAGAGGAGATCCCGAGACACTTATTCGAGATCCCGATCCAGGCGGCTGTGGGCGGTAAGATTATCGCCAGAGAGACGGTGAAAGCGATGCGTAAAGATGTGCTTGCCAAGTGTTACGGCGGCGATATCTCGCGTAAGAAGAAGCTTCTTGAGAAGCAGAAGGAAGGCAAAAAGCGTATGCGCCAGATCGGTACGGTAGAGGTACCGCAGGAGGCGTTCATGAGTGTCTTAAAGCTGGATGAGGATTAAATGATCAATAACAATTTAGAACTTTATATTCACACGCCTTTTTGCGTGAAGAAATGCGCGTACTGTGATTTCCTGTCGTTTCCGGCGGATACGAACACACAGATTCAGTATGTGCATGCCCTGCTAAACGAGATCCGGTTCTATGGGGAGCGGATGGGCGGCTATCAGGTTACGACCATCTACATCGGCGGAGGCACGCCGAGCTGGCTGGAACCGGAGCTGCTTACCGCAGTCATGGAGCAGGTATACAAGAGTTTTCGTGTGCGGGAAGATGCGGAGATCAGCATCGAGTGCAATCCGGGAACCGTTACAACTGCAAAATTTGAGGCATATCGGCGCGCGGGCATCAACCGCCTGTCGATCGGATTGCAGTCTGCGAATAATGAAGAGTTAAAACTGCTCGGGCGGATTCATACGTACGAGCAGTTTTTAAAGACATATGAGCTTGCACGCAACGCAGGATATACCAATATCAACATCGATCTGATGAGCGGACTGCCGCATCAGAGTGCGGAGACGTTTGCAGATTCGCTCCAGAAAGTGATCCGGCTGAAGCCGGAACATATTTCCGCGTATTCGCTGATCATTGAAAAAGGCACGCCTTTTTATGAAAAATATAAGTTTGATATGGTGCGTCAGGAAGCCGGAATGCAGACGGAACTTCTTCCGACGGAAGAGGACACTTACAAGATGCTCAAACTGACGCAGGTGGTACTCGCAAAAGCCGGGTATGACCGCTATGAGATTTCAAACTATGCAAAGCCGGGCTATGAGTGCCGGCACAATATCGGTTACTGGACGAGAGAAAATTATCTGGGACTCGGACTCGGGGTTGCATCGCTTGTGGATAATGTGCGATACAGCAATACGAGGGAATTGGATGAGTATACGGAAATCTGCCGTGATCTTACGATCCTGCCGCCAGAAGCGTTTACACCCGAAGAAGGGATGGCCGCGCCGGAACGCAATTGGATCGGAAGCAATCTCCATACCGAGGCGACGGTTGTCAGCCGTAAGGGGCAGATGGAAGAATTTATGTTTCTCGGGCTGCGTATGACGGACGGAATTTCACGCAATGAATTTGAACGTAATTTCGGGATGCCGATCGAGGCGGCGTATGTGCAGGTGCTTCCCGAGTTGCAGGCGCAGGGGCTGATCGAGAAGCGGGAAGGAAGGATTTACCTGACGGACCGAGGCATGGATCTTGCTAATTATGTGATGGCGCAGTTTTTGTTATAAAAAGATTGCTATTTATAGAATTTGTGCGTATAATAAGGATGAGAACAGATTTTGTTCTTCTTCATCAATGATGAGTCTTGTGACGGTTCTGACAGGACGGTAAAATAAAAAACTGACCGAGCGATGGATCCTGTGACGGTTCTGACAGGATGATAAAATAAAAATTGACCGAGTGATGAAGTTCACATAACGAGAGGCTGTACAGTCTCTCGTTTTTACATATCTAAGGAGAACAAGCGAATGCGCATATCTGAAAATGACTACCAAATTTTAAAACTTACAGATGCATTTTATCAGGCATATCCGAATCCACCTTATCGGGAGATCTTAAAAAAGAAGCAGAGGGCATACAATTGTTTGCTGTTTCAATCTCACTATGACTATTTTATTTGCATTCCGTATCGAAGCGAAATCCGTCATAAATATGCATTCCATTTTTCACATACACTAAGATCGGGAAAACATCGATCAGGATTAGATTATAGCAAGATTATAATTATCGCGAAAACAGAATATATTGGGTCGAAAGATGCAATTATTGATAGGGATGAGTTTAAAGAGACGGTTATCAATTTGGAACGTATTAAAAAAGAAGCGTTGGAATTTGTGAATGATTATGTGGCTCATGTAAGTGGAATGAAATTATTACATGTAAGAGAATTCAAGAGACGGTATGATTATTCTCCGTTAAAGTATTTTCATAAAGAATTAGGAATATAAGAGATTATTGGTATAAATCAGATATATTATTGTAGAATGTGTACAGGGAGAGAAAAATGGTTAAAATTATTGCGGACAGCACTTGTGATCTGTCAAAAGAATTGATTAAAAAATATGATATTACGATTCTTCCGCTTCATATATTATTGGGGGAACAGGAATATCGGGATGGTGTGGATATTACGCCGGATGAGATTTTTGCATGGTCGGATAAAAATAAGACGACACCGAAGACATCGGCTCCGTCTCTGGTAGAG
>CAVHWG010000037.1:0-2809 GCA_963639645.1 Firmicutes bacterium TM09-10
ATGTCGATGTGTGCATAGCTTTTGATCAGATCCGCAACCATGCCTGCGCATGCCTCATAATCCGCAACGTTGCACTGGTATGCGACGGCATCGCCGCCCGCTTCCTTAATCTTAGCGACGGTCTGCTCCGCAGCCGCCTTTGAGCCGTTGTAATTGACGATAACAAAAGCGCCGTTTGCGGCTAGTTCCATCGCGATCGCCTTGCCAATTCCTTTTCCCGCACCTGTGACGAGAGCAATCTTACCGGTTAACATAGTTTACGAAATCCTCCATCTTATCGATATTGCATGTTGTAACATCGCGGTTGATCTTTCTCATAAATCCGGAGAGCGAACGTCCCGGTCCGATCTCTAAGAACTCATCCGCACCGTCTGCGATCAGACGCTCGATCGTCTGCTGCCAGTGAACGGAAGATGATACCTGACGCACGAGAAGATCCTTCACACTTGCCGGATCGGTTACATAATCCGCATTCACATTGGCAAGATACGGTGTTGTGATTGCACCGATCGTAATGTCTTTTAATGCCTCGCCCAGCTTCTCGCCCGCTCCGCAAAGAAGCTGTGAGTGGAACGGTCCGCTGACCTTAAGCGGAACCACGCGCTTTGCGCCTGCTTCCTTTAACGTATCTCCCGCAACACTTACCGCGTCTGCGGTTCCGGTGATTACGATCTGTCCCGGACAGTTGTAATTGGCAACCGATACGACTGCTGCTGTATTTCCTGCGCTGCGCAGTTCGCTCTGCGTTTTCTCACAGGTCTGTGCGATCACATCTGCGTCCAGTCCTAAGATGGCAGACATTGCGCCACCGGTCGGATATGCTTCCTGCATGTAAATGCCGCGTTTTCTGACCACCGCGAACGCATCCTTCATGCTCATCGCACCGGATGCAATCAATGCGCCGTACTCACCGAGGCTTAAGCCTGCGGTCACATCACAGGTGATGCCCTCTTCCCTGAGTGCTGCATAGATGGCAGCCTCGGTTGTCAGCATACAGATCTGTGTGTATTCCGTAATATTTAACTGATCGTTCTCCTCAAAACAGAGTGCCGCAACATCCAGTCCGGTTACATCGGAAGCCAGCTCATAGACGGCTTTCGATTCCGTCCGGTTGTCGTAAAATTCCTTACCCATGCCGATATATTGGGATCCCTGTCCCGGGAACATAAATACTCTCTTCATATTTGCCTCTTTTCTATGTCTGCGAAGCGAAAGCTTAATCTACCATATTCGGGAGCAGCTTATGCGCATCCGTCATAATTTTCTGAATGATCTCGGCGCAGCTTTCTTTCTTGTGGACAAGTCCTGCGGACTGTCCAGCCATCACGCTGCCGTACATCACATCGCCCTCAACAACCGCCTTGCGCAATGCGCCAAGTGTCAGATGTTCCAGCTCATCAAGGCTTGCGCCGTCCTTTTCCATCTGCAGATACTGACGTGTCATCTTGTTGCGGATTACACGGATCGGATGTCCGGTCGACATACCGGTCACTTCCGAATCGATGTCTTTCGCTTTTATCACGCGATCCTTATAATTTTCATGAACGATCGATTCGTTTGCTACCACGAATCTTGTTCCCATCTGCACCGCTTGGGCACCGAGCATCATTGCCGCTGCAAATCCGCGTCCGTCCGCAATACCGCCGGCTGCGATCACCGGAATGGAGACCGCATCAACCACCTGCGGAACCAGTGTCATCGTTGTCTGCGAACCAATATGTCCGCCGGACTCGGTTCCTTCCGCAACGACCGCATCCGCGCCGCCGCGCTCCATCAGTTTGGCAAGTGCCACACTGGCTACAACCGGGATTACTTTGATTCCCGCCTCTTTCCACATCTGCATGTATTTTGCCGGGTTTCCGGCTCCGGTCGTAACGACCTTCACATTCTCCTCCACAAGCACCTTGGCGATCTCATCTGCCTCCGGGTTCATCAGCATCAGATTCACGCCAAACGGCTTGTCGGTTTCCTTCTTTGCCGCCTGAATCTGCTCGCGCACCCAGGATGCCGGAGCGCCACCGGCTCCTATAATGCCAAGACCGCCAGCGTTTGATACTGCGCTGGCGAGCTCGTGAGTGGCTACCCAGGCCATACCGCCCTGGATGATCGGATATGTAATTCCAAGAAGTTCCGTCACTCTTGTCTTCATTTTTATGCCTCTACACCTTTATCCTCAAGATACTTGATTACATCGCCTACAGTTAAGATCTTCTCTAAATCCTCGGAAGGGATCTCTACTCCGTACTCTTCCTCAAGTGACATCACAAGCTCGAACAGATCTAAGGAATCAGCCTCAAGATCCTCCTTGAATCTGGACTCTGCGGTAATGCCTGCAGCGTCAACATTTAACTGGTCTGCGATAATCTCTTTTAACTTCTCTAACATGGTGTAATCTCCTTTTTCCCTATAAAATTCGTTTGTCTATCAAATTGTTTGATTGTCAAATCGTTTGATAGGCAAAGTATATTTCAAATTAGTTTGATTGTCAAGGTATTTTTTTAAGACTGCTGCTGCACCGCGAGGCGCACATAAATAATGGGCGTGTGAAAAAACGGAAGTTTTTTCATGCGTCCTTTTGCTTATGAATGAGATACATGAAGCGGAGATTGACTTTACACTGATCCTCGAGTTCACGTAACGATATATAGCCATTCGCCATAAATCCGAACAAAACTGCCTGTTTTGGGTTAGAATAGATTATGTTATTAATTTTTATCACAAATTAATTATAACAGAAAGAAGGACCTTAGGGTTTTATAATAAACCCTTGGTCCTTCTTTTTTTCGGGACTATTCTTTTTTCACAGCCC
>CAVHWG010000038.1:0-8678 GCA_963639645.1 Firmicutes bacterium TM09-10
ATTCTTCACTGTATACAATGTTTCCGTCGCAAATGGTGAGTTTCACACGCCCGGTCACTTCACGTCCATCGAACGGTGTATTTCTTCCCTTGGATGCAAACGTGCTCTTATCGATCTTATAAGTTTCGTTAGGATCAAAAATCACAACATCCGCCTTCTTGCCCGGCTGAATATCCCCCTTGTCAATCCCCACAATGCGTGCAGGATTATAGCTCATCTTCTCTGCCATCTGCATCGGTGTCAGATATCCTCCGAGGACCAGTTCCGAGTAGGTAAGGCATGCAGCGGTCTCAAGCCCGACAATGCCGAACGGAGCTTTCTTCATGGATGTGTTCTTATCATCAAAAGTATGCGGTGCATGATCTGTTGAGATAACATCCATAATGCCGTCTCTTAAACCTTCTTTTAATGCCTCAACATCCTTCTTGGTACGAAGCGGCGGATTCATCTTATAGTTGGTATCCGCATCCGTCTCATGCGGAATCAGTATTCCATTCTCAATCTGCGGTACAAACTTCTTAATATCATCCGAAGTCAGTGTAAAATGATGCGGACAGACTTCCGCGCTCACCTTAAGGCCTTCTTCTTTTGCTGCTTTCACCATCTTAACCGAGTCTTCCGTTGAACAATGGCACAGATGAAGTTGTGCCCCGGTCTCTTTACTGAGCACAATATCTCGCGCGATAATGACATCCTCGACGGAATTCGTAATGCCCGGCATTCCCAGTTCCTTCGCCTTCTCATCCGCATTCATAACACCACCGTGCACCATATTGATGTCCTCACAGTGTGCCAGTACCGGTATGCCATACTTTGCAGCCTCTTTCATGCCCTCACGGTACACCTGAGCGTTCATAACCGACTTACCGTCCTCGCTGATCGCAGGAATACCGGCTTCGACCATTCCCTTGATATCCGCAAGTTCCTGTCCCTTCTGCTCCTTGGTCACCGCACCGACCTGCAATACATGAATGCAGTGTCCGCTTGCAGCCTTCGTGTGTACATACTCAACCACATCCGGATTGTCGACAACCGGTTTCGTATTCGGCATCGTGAGCACCGTCGTATATCCTCCATGAGCAGCGGCTGCCATACCGGTAAAAATATCTTCCTTCTGTTCAAATCCCGGATCACGAAAATGCACATGCATATCAATAAATCCCGGCATCACAAAACAGCCTTTTGCCTGAATAACCTGCTCGTTTTTCTTCGCCTTGAGTGTCGCGGCGATCTCTTTTACCCGGTCGTTTTCAATTCTCACATCCGCAGCCTCGTCCATCTTCGTTGCCGGATTGATCACACGACCACCTTTGATCAATAATGACATATACTCAACCCTTTCATTTTATTAAAAGAATATTTAACTTGTTCCACCTTACTTGGTTTTCACAGTAACGACAGATGATAATGTTCCTGCTACCGTCCTGCTCCCCTTCATCTTGTAAGCACGCACTTTATAATAATACGTCTTCTTGGAAGAAAGATTTTTATCCTGATAAGAAGTCCTGTTTGTTGTTGCCACCTTCTTATAGGTTCCGTTTTTACTCGTTGCCCGATACACTTCATATCCCTTTGCACCGGACACCTTTGTCCAGCTCAATCTGGCAGTATTCTTCGTTGTTCCTGCGCTCCCGGCTTTCTTGACCTTAGCGATACTCGTGCCGGACTTATCCGAAAATGCTTTAATGCAGAGGTTGCCGATCGGATAGTTGTACTGTTCGGCAAACTCTGCAAAATCGATCCAGTGTCCATTACGATAAATAAAACTCTGATTGTAATCCATGTATGCATTTGCCGTCAGATGCACGCCGGATCCGGATTGTTCCATATCAATTCCCGCTGTCTTATTACCAATTTCCACAACAACCGAATAGTAGGTTCCCTTCGGTACGGATACTGCTTTACCAAGCGGGATCGTATAGTTTCCGGCATAGGTTGTCTTACCGCTGACGGTAGCAGCCAGAATGCCGCTGCGCGGATTGGAACGCTTTGCAAGATTCGTGTAAACTTTGATCGTATACGGCACGTTCCTGTCTTCATTTAACGCAATCGCAACCGCACGAAGCTGTTCGTTTGCAGCGCCTTTTACCTGAAATACATTTGCATACGTTGATGTGATCGGCGTCTCCCAGCCTTTGGCAACCACGGAACAGCCATCATACTGATAATTGAAATCATAATTGTCAGCAGGCTCGAAATCCATGATCCATACATTATCATCGATTCCTTTATCATAGTAGGAAATCCAGAAATAACTTTTTATGTCATTGCCGGTCTCATCGGACCAGCTGTTGCGCACAAGCCACGCGCCGTCGCCCTCCGGGGTTGTCTTGAAATTTGTGGCAGGGAAATCATCGTCCCATCCGACAATATTGACCGCATGGTCTGCGGTGTCGTCTGTCGGACAATAGAATGTGGCAACCTCTTCCCCCGTCTTCTCATAGTAAGCCGTCGTATTATAGACACCGAGCTGACTGCCTACATGAAAAGCAATTCCTGCCGCACCGTGCTTTATGATCTCCTTCTTGACATTCTGCGGTTCATTGTGAATATCCAGAATATAAACATTCTGCAGATGCGCCACATCTTTGCTGAACGCATAGGAAGAGTCCAGCAGTCGAAGCGTAGATGCCTTATTATAAGGTAAATCCGCCTCCGGGATAAGCCCCTGCCACTGCAGTAGCGCACGCGCACACAACGCCAGATTTCCACCTGCGTTCAGATACCGGTAAGTACTCAACATATCCTCGTATGTGCCCCCCAGCGGATCTTCCTCATTGTGATATGTGTAATAGGCAAGCTGCAACTCACTCAGATCAAGTGTCTTATCCGCAACTTGATCATCGTGAATAAGATCAAATTCTGCGAGTCCTACCGCAGAAAAAGCCCAACAGGTATTATAATCGCCCTGCGCCCGTGTTCCCGGATAGATTTGTTGCAGTTCCTCTACATCATACTGATACGCCGATGGAACGGTTGCGGCATTGGTCGTTCCAATTGCCGAAAAAGATAGGATTGCTGCCGATGCGGCACCTATCAGAATTTTCGAAAGAAATCGTTTCATGATCACTCCTATACTCTGTTTAACCTATGGAAACCAATCTTCACAGTGTTTCCTGTGTATTAAACTCATTATAGAGTGCGGGAGCACCTACTGTCAACCAGACACGACAAAAGACAGAGACAAAATCCCTTCGATTTCATCTCTGTCTTTTTCATCCATTTACTTTGCAGCGATCACATCTGCCATATCATAATGTCCTGCGCCCTTGCCATGTAAGAACTTGGCAGCTTCCACAGCGCCTTTTGCAAATACCGCCTTGGAATATGCGGTATGCTTGAACTCAATCACCTCATCCTGTCCAGCAAAAATCACTTCATGCTCGCCGACGATATTGCCGCCGCGAACTGCGGAGATACCGATCTCATACGGATCTCTCTTCTTGCGTTCCTGACTTCTGTCATACTTGTAAGTGTATGCCTCATCAAGCGCCTCGTTCATGGAATCCGCCAAAGCCAGTGCCGTACCACTCGGAGCGTCCAGCTTCTGGTTGTGATGCTTCTCTACGATCTCCATATCAAAACCGGCCGGTGCAAATACGGTTGCCGCCTTCTTTAATAACTCCATCAGTGTATTGATACCGAGTGACATATTTGCTGATTTTAAGATTGCAACCTTCTCATATGCCTTCTCGACTTTCTCAAGTTGTTCCTCGGACAAGCCCGTTGTACAAAGCACAACCGGAATCTGTTTTGCAACACAATAATCGATCAGTGCATCCACTGCCTTCGCATTGGAAAAATCAATAATTACGTCCGCCTCAACATCACAATCCGCAAGGCTTTTAAATACCGGATAATCATTCTTGATTCCGTCATAGGTATCAATTCCCGCAACGATCTCAATGTCCGGATCCTGTGCACAGATACCGGTAATGCACTGTCCCATCTTGCCGTTACAGCCGTTCATAATCGCTCTTGTCATCTCTATCATCTGTCCTTTCATGCCTTTTCTAGAGGATTCCGTATGCCTTCATTACCTCTGCAAGTTTTGCTGCGTTTGCCTCGCCCATCTCACACAGTGGGGAACGAAGCGGTCCAACGCCTTTACCCATAAGATTTAATGCTTTCTTAACCGGGATCGGATTGACTTCGGAGAACAATGCATCCACCAGCGGAAGTGCTTCCATCTGAAGCTTTCTTGCTGTCTCGATATCTCCCTTGAAGAAGCTGTCACACATCTGATGAACCTTTGCCGGTGCAACATTGCTCCATACGGAGATCACACCGACCGCACCGATGGACATAAGCGGAACAACCAATCCGTCCTCACCGGAATACATATCGATCTTGCCGTCTGTCAGCTGCATCGTCTTGGATGCCTGTGCCATATTTCCGGTTGCTTCCTTTAATCCAACAATGTTCTCCTTGGTCTTAAACAGTTCGGCAACCGTCTCCGGAAGAAGATTACATCCGGTTCTTCCCGGAACATTGTACATGATGATCGGGCACTTTGTATTGTCCGCAATCTGTGAGTAATGTCCGATCAGGCCCTGCTGTGTTGCCTTATTATAATAAGGAGTTACGATCAGAAGTCCGTCGACACCGGCTTCCTCCGCTTCCTGTGATAACTGGATCGCGGTGCGTGTGCAGTTCGAACCGGTTCCCGCAACGACCGGAATACGGTGCTTTGTAAACGCAACGGCGGCCTTGATCACATCGTGATGCTCCTCCATGGTAAGAGTGGAGCTCTCTCCGGTTGTTCCGGCGATTACGATCGCGTCGGTTCCGGCAGCGATCTGCTCGTTGATCATCTCCTCTAATTTGTCATAATTAACATCCTGATTGTCCTTCATCGGTGTTACGATGGCAACACCGGCTCCCTTGAAAATAGCCACTTTGTTCTCCTTTCGTTATGTGAACGTATTCTTTAACATAAATGAGGTCTTGGCTTGCAATATCAAAATATCGCAAAAAACCAGCTCAAAATGAGCTGGTCAATCTACAAAAAAATTCGTATATCATAGATTTGATAGCTCTCCAACTCACCAGGCAACCGTCAATGACGATTACAGTTGACAGTCATACGGCTCTTAACCCTATGCCCAGAAGACAGCTCGCAGCTTCCATCTTCTTCGGCGCTCATCCCTTTCTGTCTGCATTCTTCTGTGCCTGCCACATCCTGCAGAATACTCTTAATTCACGCGACCTCTACCATATATGTTCTATTCTTGATAATAGCATGTGACGACTTATTCGTCAATGCTTATTTTTCCGGTGCAATATTGTAGATTTCATCCGCATACTCACGAATGCTGTCATCCAGCACACGTCCCGTGCAGACCAAAGTCATCTCCTCCGGCTTATTGGCAAACAACTCCTTCAACTCATCCGGTGTAATGACCTTCTCGTCCATAATTCCCAAGACTTCATCGAGAACAAGCATATCACACGCTTCTGTTGTCACGACTTTCTTGCCGTAATTAAAACCATTGCGCAGATTCATAATTTCTTCCTGCTTTGCACTCTCTGGGAGTTCATCAAAACATTCATCCGACTTGGCAAACCGAAATACTTTGATCTCCGGTTCCAATCGATTTAAGAATGCCAGTTCATTCTCGTCTTTTCCCTTTAAAAACTGAATAATGATCACATTCTTGCCTTCACTTGCAACATGGATTGCGTTGCCGATTGCGGCGGTGGATTTACCATGGCCTTCTCCATAATAAATCTGTATCACACCTTTGCTCATAACTGCCTCCTTAAGAACCGGTCTGTGCCGTATTCTTTCAAAACACGATACAAAGAATCTTATGTAACATACCACAATCCAGTCAAATAATCAAGTCCTCCCCCAAACACCTCCCGGATTACTTACTCTAAAAACTCGATTTTACTTACGGATACCTCGTAAGCGACACGCTGTTCAACCTCTGTCTCGCTCAGTTTTTTGACATATTCCCTGCTTTGGATTCTGCCCCAGATCTGCACATGTGCGCCCACTTCAAAACTTGCCGCAAAACGCGCATTTCTTCCCCAACAGATGCACGGAATATAATCCGACTTGCCGTAAGAGCGATTGACTGCAACAAGCAGATCCGCAATCTCTCTTCCAAGCGGTGTCTTGCGGTAAACCGACTCTTTGCAGATGAAACCATCCAAAAAGATCTCATTGGTTGCAATCTCATCCGAATCCTGCGCTTCATCCACCAGTTCAAATTCTCTTGCGAACACGGATAATACCAGACGATTTTTGTGTTCCTCATGCCGGTTAAACGAACGAAATTGTCCTGTCACAAACACATTCTGTCCCTTATAGTTTTCGCTGACGTCCACCAGACGTTCCGAAACCATAATGGGTATGTAATCCACGAAATTGGATAATCGGTTGACGGACACTTCTACCATATAAAAGCCCTCTCCGTACACTTCGTGGCTGTACACGAAATCCGATACAATTTCTCCCATAATAGTTACCTGATTGTTTTCAAACATTTTATCTGCCATGAATTTTCTCCCTTCCTTTTGTGGAAATATTTGTTAGGACTCAGTTTTACCATTATGCCGTTGTTAGAAATCATCAAAGCATGTCGATAAGGGAATTGAAAAAATATGCAAAACTCTTAAAACCATGAAAAAACCTTGCTAAAATGCACATGTGTGCTATAATGTGACATGCTGATGTTTACGCGTTCTTTCTATATTATGCAACGCGTTTTATTTTTTCAGCAATAAAATTGTCGAAAACAATTAAGCTATGAATATGAAAAAGAAGGTAAAGTATGATTACAACAAGAGATGATATTCGTAATATTGCAATTATCGCCCATGTCGATCACGGTAAGACGACACTCGTGGACGAGTTGTTAAAACAAAGTGGTGTATTCCGTGAGAATCAGGAAGTACAGGAACGCGTCATGGATTCCAACGACATCGAGCGTGAGCGTGGAATCACCATTCTTTCCAAGAACACGGCTGTTTTCTACAAAGATACCAAGATCAACATTATTGATACACCTGGACACGCAGACTTCGGTGGAGAGGTTGAGCGAGTTCTTAAGATGGTAAACGGTGTTGTTCTCGTGGTGGATGCATTCGAGGGAACTATGCCACAGACCAAGTTCGTATTGATGAAGGCACTTGCCTTAAATCTTCCGGTTATCGTCTGCATCAACAAGATCGACCGCCCGGAGGCAAGACCTGCCGAGGTAATTGACGAAGTATTGGAATTATTCATGGATCTGGATGCTTCCGATGAGCAGCTTGACTGCCCATTCATCTACGCATCCGCAAGAGACGGATACGCCATGTACAACCTCGATGACGAGAAGAAGGATATGACACCTCTCTTTGAGACGATCGTTAACTATATTCCGGCTCCTACCGGTGATCCGGATGCCAACACACAGGTACTGATCAGCACGATCGACTACAACGAGTATGTCGGACGTATCGGTATAGGTAAAGTCGACAACGGAAGCCTGAAAGTCAATCAGGAAGCCGTCGTTGTCAACCACCACGATCCGGACAAATTAGAGAAAGTCCGTATCAGTAAATTGTATGAATTTGACGGATTAAATAAAGTAGATGTTACCGAAGCCAAGATCGGTTCGATCGTAGCCGTATCCGGTATCGCTGACATCCACATCGGAGATACGATCTGTTCACCGGAAAGTCCACAGGCAATTCCGTTCCAGAAGATTTCCGAGCCGACGATCTCCATGAATTTTATCGTCAACGACAGCCCTCTTGCCGGACAGGAGGGTAAATATGTAACCTCCCGTCACATCCGTGACCGCCTTTTCCGCGAGCTGAACACCGACGTATCACTTCGTGTCGAGGAAACCGACAGCCCGGACAGTTTAAAGGTATCCGGACGTGGAGAGCTTCACTTGTCCGTATTGATCGAGAACATGCGCCGTGAGGGCTACGAGTTCGCAGTCAGCAAAGCAGAGGTTCTCTACCACTACGATGAGAACGGCAAAAAGCTTGAGCCAATGGAGCTTGCTTATGTCGATGTTCCGGACGATTTTACCGGAGCCGTTATCTCCAAATTACAGCAGCGTAAAGGCGAGCTCCTCAACATGGGTTCCATCGCCGGCGGCTACACAAGACTTGAGTTTAAAATCCCGTCCCGCGGACTGATCGGATACCGTGGTGAGTTCATGACCGATACCAAGGGTAACGGAATCATCAACACCATCTTCGACGGTTACGAGCCGTTCCGCGGAGAGATTGCATACCGTTCTACCGGATCTCTGATCGCTTTCGAGACCGGCGAATCCGTAACTTACGGACTTTTCTCCGCACAGGAGCGTGGTACACTCTTCATCGGACCTGGCGAGAAAGTTTACTCCGGTATGATCATCGGTCAGAGTTCCAAGGCAGAGGATATCGAGCTTAATGTATGTAAGAAGAAGCACCTGACCAATACACGTTCTTCTTCCGCAGACGAGGCTTTAACACTCGTTCCGCCTCGTAAGTTAAGCCTCGAGCAGGCGCTTGATTTCATCGATACTGATGAGCTTCTTGAGGTTACTCCGGAAAGCCTTCGTATCCGCAAGAGAATTCTGGATCCGACACTCCGCAAGAGAGCTTCTATTGCCCGCAAGAACGCAATGAAGTAAATTCGGGTTTGGCGTGATCAGATTTTTCTAAATACGGACGATACCGGATTA
>CAVHWG010000039.1:0-10506 GCA_963639645.1 Firmicutes bacterium TM09-10
TAATTTTAATTTGGCCATTTAACGCATCGCCATACGACTCGCTTCTCCAGCTTCACGTACCCCGTCGAAACCATTACTAGCCCAGATTCAATTTTTATCCGCGGGTACGTGAAGCTACGCTTCACGGTCTCCGCTTCGCTCCGGTCCGCCCAAAGCCAAGGTCCACCGGACCTTGTGGGCCCCGTCGAAACCATTACTAGCCCAGATTCAATTTTTATCCGCGGGTACGTGAAGCTACGCTTCACGGTCTCCGCTTCGCTCCGGTCCGCCCAAAGCCAAGGTCCACCGGACCTTGTGGGCCCCGTCGAAACCATTACTAGCCCAGATTCAATTTTTATCCGCGGGTACGTGAAGCTACGCTTCACGGTCTCCGCTTCGCTCCGGTCCGCCCAAAGCCAAGGTCCACCGGACCTTGTGGGCCCCGTCGAAACCATTACTAGCCCAGATTCAATTTTTATCCGCGGGTACGTGAAGCTACGCTTCACGGTCTCCGCTTCGCTCCGGTCCGCCCAAAGCCAAGGTCCACCGGACCTTGTGGGCCCCGTCGAAACCATTACTAGCCCAGATTCAATTTTTATCCGCGGGTACGTGAAGCTACGCTTCACGGTCTCCGCTTCGCTCCGGTCCGCCCAAAGCCAAGGTCCACCGGACCTTGTGGGCCCCGTCGAAACCATTACTAGCCCCTGCAATCTTTTTGAGTAGCAAAAAATATTGCCACGCTATCCCAAATTCCTTACCTTAAAGTCTCGCTCCGCCTCTCGCTTCTGATCCTTCTTGGCAATATCCTGACGCTTATCATACAGCTTCTTACCTTTTGCCAAGGCAACCTGAACCTTCACAAGGCTTCCCTTAAAATAGACTTCCACCGGAACAATGGTGTAACCCTTCTGGGCAATCTTACCAACCATCTTCTGGATTTCCTTCTTGTGCATCAGAAGCTTGCGCGGACGAAGAGGATCCTTATTAAAGATGTTCCCCTTCTCATACGGGCTGATGTGCATACCGTACAGGATCACCTCGCCATCCTCAATGTGGACGAAAGATTCCTTGATACTGCACTTGCCCATGCGCATGGATTTCACTTCCGTACCTGCTAAGGCGATACCGGCTTCGAACGTCTCCTCGAGAAAATAATCGTGGTAAACTTTCTTGTTATTGGCTATTAACTTTCTGGCTTCCTTCGCCATCCCGGTATCCTCCTTTCCGGTTTCATACACAATCTGTACCATATAGAATATATGATTTTGAATAAAAAATCAACACACAAATCAAAATAAATATTTGCACGGAAAATGCGACATTTTCCTTTAATTTTCGTCCTCTTCCCCAGCAAGAACAAAGTCGATCGTCCGCATAATCCGGTCACAGTGTTCAACACGAATCTTCACTTTCTGTCCCAGTTTGAATCTGCGGTTCGTTGCCTCTCCGACCAGTTCATAGGTATCCTCATAATACTGATAGAAATCATCGGTCAGATCCGTCACGCGCACAAGACCCTCTACCGTATTGTTCAGTTCCACGAAAAAGCCCCACTCGGTCACACCGGAGATCACACCCTCGAACTCCCCGTCGATGTGTTGCTCCATATACTGTACCTTCTTGAGTCTGACCGTCTCGCGCTCCGCCTCATCCGCACGGCGCTCCATCTCACTCGCATGTTTCGCCACTTCCGGCAAAATATGCTCATAATGATCGATCCTCTTTGCATTCAGCCTTCCACGCAGGCTCTCCTTGATAATGCGGTGGATCTGCAGATCCGGATAGCGTCGGATTGGCGACGTAAAGTGACAGTAACAATCTGCCGCCAGACCAAAATGCCCGGTATTATCGATCGTATACCGCGCCTGCTTCATCGAGCGCAAAGTCAGTCGGCTGATCAGAGCCTCCTCCTGCGTCCCCTCGATCTTCTGTAATAACTTCTGCAGTTCCTTCGGATGCACTTCATCCGCACCGATATGAAGCGAATAGCCGAAGTTATTGATAAACGTGGAAAGCTTCTGAATCTTCTCCGTGTCCGGATTCTCATGCGTTCGATATACGAACGGAAGCTCTCTCCAATAGAAATCCGAAGCGACCGTCTCATTGGCGGCAAGCATGAAATCCTCGATGATCTTCGTTGCCACATTGCGGTCATACGGCCGGATGTCGACCGGATTGCCCTCCGCATCAAGGATCACCTTCGTCTCCGGAAAATCGAAATCGATCGAGCCGCGCTTCATACGCTTTTTGCGCAAAATGCCTGCAAGCTTCTCCATCCGCACAAACATCGGTACAAGCGCCTCGTACTCCCTGAGCAAGGCGTCTTCCCGTTGCCCGTGATACGCCTCGAGAATATGCTTCACCTGCGTATAACTCATCCTGCGATCCACGCAGATCACTGTCTCCGCGATCGTATGGTCGATGATTTCGCCCTTCGGATTGATCGTCATAATACAGCTGAGCGCCAGCCTGTTCTCGCCCTGATTCAGGGAACAGATACCATTTGACAACGCGTGTGGCAGCATCGGGATCACACGGTCGACCAGATAGACGGAAGTACCGCGTTTCAACGCTTCCACATCCAGCGCGCTGTGCTCCTGCACATAGTTGGACACATCCGCGATATGCACACCAAGGATATAATTGTCACCGTCCATCGTAACAGAGACGGCATCATCAAGATCCTTCGCATCCTCACCGTCAATCGTCACCATCTGCCAGTCGCGCAGATCCATGCGACCCGCCATATCCGCATCGGATACCGGCTTGGCAACATTTTCCACCTGCTTTAACACTTTCTCATCGAACTCGACCGGCAGTCCGTACGCGCGGACAAGTGAGAGAATGTCAACGCCCGGATCGTTGATATGACCTAAGATCTCAATGACCTTACCCTCCGGCTTCTTATCCTTCTTGCCGTAACTGGTCACCTCAACGACAACTTTATGTCCACTGACTGCCCCCTTCGAGCGCTCCTGTGGGATAAAGATGTCCGAACCGAACTTCGGATTATCCGGCACGGCAAAGCCGAATGTCTTGCTCTGCTCGTAGGTGCAGACCACCTGCTTCATACCGCGCTCAAGGATCTTGACAACAGTGCCCTCTCTGCGTCTTCCGGTCGTCACCGGAGATACTGTGATCTCAACCGTATCCATGTGCATCGCGCCGTTTGTCTGCGATTCCGGAATAAAGATATCCTCCGTCTCGCCGTCCACCGACACAAAGCCAAAGCCCTTCGGATGCGCCGTAAATGTACCGGTCATCTTCTTGATCTCCGACTTACTGTATTTGCCACGCTTCGAGCATTCGATCCTGCCCTCCGCCAGAAGATCCGCAAGAATTGCCTCCAGCTCCGGTCGCTGCTCCTTCCTGACTCCGAGCACGATCGCCAGCTCCTTGATCTTCATCGGAACATACATGTTGTCGCACATGAAATCGTAGATCATTTTCTTTCTCTGCTCATATTTTAAATTTGCCACAATTCTTCCCTCCTTTCTTTGCTCATATACGAAAAAAAGCTGCCGATTCTCATCGACAGCCATATCTTAATCTTACCAAATACCTAAATTCAGTACCATTGCAAGTACGAAGAACAGGATTACTGCTGCTCTTGTAAGCTTAACAAGCATTCCTTCCATAGAACGTCCCTTATTCTTGCCCCAATAAGTCTCTGCTGCTCCGGCAATAGCACCAAGTCCTGCAGACTTACCTTCCTGCATTAAGATAATTACTGTAATGACAACACTCAGTATAATAAATACTACTGTTAAAATCGTATTTAAAACGGTCACGATTTCCACCTCCTAAATTCTAAACTCACGACTAAACGAGTATAGCATATCTACAACAGTATTTCAACTTCTTTTTATTTTTATGTACAAATCTTCTATATTTTACATGTATTCTTGTTTTCATTTGAGCGAGAATACATTATAATAGGTATATTGAGTACAAAATTTAGGAGTCAATCATGCGAACCAGACATCGAAACAGATGGGTGGTATCTGCCTTGATCAGTCTGTGTTTTCTGCTATGTGCCTGCAGCAATGAGAGCAAGCCGCCGGATACAAAGCCTGATGTAACGGACACGCAGGAGCCTTCTTCCGCCGGAACACGCGACAATACGCCGCAGGTTCTCGTTCCGGAGGCAGGCGGCACGGACGTACGCCAGTGTGACGTGGCTACTGTCGACGTGTCCAATGCATCCGAAGGATACATTATGGTCAGCTATACCGGAGACAATTCCAAGGTCAAGCTGCAGCTTACCGGACCTGACGCGGTCACGTACACGTACGATCTTCACGGAGGATATGAGGTCTTTCCGCTGACGGCGGGAAGCGGCGACTACACGATCGGCGTCTTTGAGAACGTCTCGGGCAACCAGTATGCCACAACGTTGAACGAACAGATATCCATCACGATCAAAAACGAATTCGGGCCGTACCTGTACCCGAATCAATATATTAACTTTACTGCGGATTCCGATGTGATCAACAAGGCGCAGACGCTCGCTGCGTCCGCCGACACGGATCTGGATGTTGTGTCCGATGTGTACAACTACATCATTGACAACATCACCTACGACTACGACAAGGCCGAAAGCGTTGCCAGCGGTTATCTGCCCGATGTGGATGCGATTCTCGCCTCCGGCAAAGGCATCTGCTTTGACTATGCGGCAGTCATGACAGCGATGCTCCGCAGCCAGCGGATTCCGACAAGGCTCGAGGTCGGCTACATGGGGGATGTCTACCACGCCTGGATCAGCATCTACACCAAAGAGACCGGATGGGTCAACGGAATCATTGAGTTTGACGGTAAGAACTGGGAGCTTATGGATCCGACCTTTGCGTCCACAAGCGATTCACCGAAGAACTTTACCAGTGAGAACAGCAAATACACAACCAAGTACGTCTATTAAATAAGGGAACCATAAATCAAGGAGGAGTTATGCCTTTTCGCAACAAACAATTATCACAAGCGGAGATCGCCGCATTCTGCCAGCAGATCGCTATGGTGGTAAACGCCGGTCTTCCAACCTATTACGGAGTTTCCATTCTGCGGGACGAGGCGGCAGATGCGCAGACCAAAGCCCTGCTCTCTGAAATCTACACCCCGATGGAAGGCGGGGCCCCACTGTATAAAGCCATACAGGCGACCGGACAGTTTCCGGGCTATATGGTACATATGATTGAACTCGGCGAAGAGACCGGACGGCTCGAAGAGGTGCTCCTTTCTCTGAGCAACTATTATGAGCGCGAGGCGCAGATCCGTGACGGCATAAAGAAAGCCGCCACCTATCCGCTGATCATGACGCTCATGATGCTCGCCGTCATTATGATACTGATTGCGAAAGTCCTTCCGGTCTTCTCACAGATCTATGAAGAACTCGGAAGCGAGCTGACCGGCGTCGCACGGACACTGATGCGCATCAGCAATCTGTTGAACCGCTATATGATCGTCTTTGTCATTCTGTTTGTCATTCTGATGATCATCGGTCTCGTGCTCTATCACACGGACCTCGGGCGCGTTGCCTTTCTCCACGGAAAGCTCGCGACGACGATCGCCGCAAGCCGTTTTGCGAACTGCATGTACCTTGCACTTGCCAGCGGACTTGACACAGACCGCGGACTGACACTTGCAAAGGAGCTCGTCAACAATCCGCATATGCAGCAGCGCATCGAATCCTGTGAGCATGACATCCGGCACGGCGCATCTTTTGACCGTGCACTGCTTTCATCCCACATCTTCTCGCAGCTTTATGCGAGCTGGATCACGCTCGGCTACAAAACCGGTGCAATGGATGACGTCATGAAACGGATCAGCGAGGCCTACGAGGAGGACACCGATGAACAGCTTTCCCATCTGGTCTCCGTGATAGAGCCGTCACTTGTCATTATTTTATGCATTTTTATCGGACTTATTCTGATCTCACTGTTGCTGCCGCTGCTCGGCATCATGTCCAGCATCGGCTAGAGGAGTGCTTATGAAACTATTTTATGTGCAAAAGCCAAAATCACATATGCTGCATCTGCTCCCATCGATCCTGCTGATCGCGGTTTTGATTCTGTTTTTCTACGGGACTTCCACCGTGTCAGACTCCGGATCCGATCAGGAGTATCAGGTCGTGTCAAACGCATTGGAGCGCAGCATCACACAGTGCTATGCCTTAGAGGGCACTTACCCGCCCAACCTTACATATCTGCATGACAATTACGGCTTTACCTACAATACCGATCACTTTTTTATCGACTACCAGTACATCGGCGGCAATCTTCGTCCCGATGTCACCATTATCAGGAAGGAACCGGAGAACTGATATGCTGCGATTACATACAACCAACCGCAAAATGGATACCGTGTTTGTTGCCGCAATCTTCGTCTTGTTTGCGATGACGGCCTGCCTGCTCGTGCTGATTGGTGCCAGACAGTACCGCGCTACCGCCAAAGCGATGAATGCGAACTACGAAGTGCGTACCGCCTCGTCCTATCTGACGGAGAAGATCCGCCAGAACGACTGCGACGCCGGGATCTCGATCGTCGATTTCGCCGGAGGAAGCGCACTTGCGCTGACGGACGATACCGACAGCAGCTATACAACATACATCTACTATTATGATGGCTATCTGCGCGAACTTTTTGTCGGAGAGAACGCCGTGTACACGCCGGATTCCGGTCAGCAGATCATCGCCTGCAAAGGTTTTGATCTCTCTTTGGTCCGCTCCGGTCTCATACTCGCATCCGTAAAAGACACGAGCGGAACTTCGCACAAGATTTATTTAAATATTCACGTTACATCGGGAAGGGGCACCTCATGAAGCAAATACATTCCAAAAACAGCCTGTTCCTCATGGAGATTCTGATCAATATACTGCTTTTTTCCGCGCTCCTTGTCGTGGGACTGCAATTTTTCAGCAAAACGCATACCCTCACGCAGAAGACGCGGGAACTGCATCAGGCAGTCACAAGCTGCAGCAACGTCGCCGCAATCTTTGAATCGGGAGACGGAACGACTGCAGATATCCTTACCGTCTATCCTTACAGCGTCAACCTCGACGATAAGGTGATCGTGTATCTGGATAAGAATTTCAACGATTGCCAAAAGGGACAGGCACAATATTATATCACCGCCAAACTGGACAAAAGCAGCAACGCGCAATTGGCAACGCTGACAATCCGCTGCCGTACAATGGAGCACAAGGCATTGCTCTACGAACTGAATGCCTGTCACTACAATCCTCTGCACGCCGCCAGAGACACGCGACGGAAGGGGGTAGACTGATGCGCAAAAACAATGAACTCAACAAGCGGAGCTATTCCAACTTCGGCTTCTCTACCATACTGATTGCCTTTGTTATGATCTGTATTGTGACATTTGCGGCACTGGCACTCATGACCGCCAACTCGGACTATCAGTTGTCAAAGAAGGTGGCGAACCGCACAAGCCGCTACTATCTCGCGGAGAAAGAAGCCACACAGCGCCTGCAGCAGATTGACATAACGCTGTCCAAAGCCTATGACAAGAGCAGCAACCGTACGACCTATTATGCAATCGCCCGCAGGAAGCTGAAATCTGCCAGCCTGGCGATCGAGCTGACCGACACCTCATCGACCACGCTCGGTATCAACTATGCGATCCATATCGGAAACAATCAGACATTACAGGTTTCACTTACGGTTGTCTACCCTCCGGATTCCGGTGGCGCCTACTATGAGCTGACACAGTGGGAAACCGTGACCGAACTTCCGGAAGATACCGAAACGACATTGAAATTGATTGGGAATGAATAAAAAGACAGGAGAATTTACTATGGATGTTAGAAAAATATTAGAAGAAGCAACTTTGCGCGCGGCCTCCGATATCTTTGTGATTGCGGGACGCCCACTAACTTACAAGACCAAGGGAATCATGAACACGCTCGACAATCAGCGTATGGAGCCGAAGGAAACATTCGAATTTGTAACCGGAATCTATGCACTCGCAGAACGTGATATCTCTCATTTTGACCAGACCGGTGACGACGATTTTTCGTTTGCTATTCCGGGTGTATCCCGTTTTCGTGTGAGCACATTCAAGCAGCGTGGCTCCTACTCTGCAGTCATCCGCGTGATCTCGTTCACGCTCCCGGAACCGAGTGTCCTGCACATTCCGGAAACCGTCATGAACCTCGCCGACTCGAAGCGCGGCATGGTGCTCGTGACCGGACCTGCCGGAAGCGGTAAATCGACCACGCTCGCCTGCCTGATCGACCGGATCAACCATGAGCGCGAGGATCATATCATCACCCTCGAAGATCCTCTCGAATTTCTGCATCGCCACGAAAAAAGCATCGTATCCCAGCGAGAGATCAGCACCGACACAGAGAGCTATCTGACCGCCCTTCGCGCAGCGCTTCGCCAGAGTCCGGACGTCATCCTGCTCGGCGAGATGCGCGATTACGAGACGATCAATACCGCAGTGACCGCCGCTGAAACCGGACATCTGATCTTCTCCTCACTGCACACGATCGGCGCGGCCAACACGATCGACCGTATTATTGATGCTTTCCCGGCATCCCAGCAGCACCAGATCTCCATTCAGCTTGCATCGGTACTGCAGGCCGTTGTCAGCCAGAAACTCGTCCCATCCGTGACCGGTGAGATGGTTCCTGCATTCGAGATCATGGTTCTGACTCCAGCGATCCGTAACCTGATCCGTGAGGGCAAGGTTCACCAGATCGACGGCATCATCTACACCTCCGCCGCCGATAACATGATCGCGATGGATACCAGCATTTACAATCTCTTTAAATCCGGCGTGATCGACCGCCATACCGCAGTCGCCGAAGCCGTCAACCCGGAGATTATGGCAAAACGTTTGAACCTGAATTAAATCTGCTCCGCAATACGCAGCAACTGGTTGTACTTGGCGGTACGCTCGCCTCTGCAAGGCGCGCCCGTCTTGATCCAGCCCGCATTGACAGCGACTGCAAGGTCTGCGATAAACGCATCTTCCGTCTCACCGGAACGATGCGAGATCACTGCCTTGTAGCCGCTTTTTTGTGCCAGTTCAATCGCATCCATCGCCTCGGTCAGTGTTCCGATCTGGTTCACCTTGATCAGCACCGCATTCGCCACGCCGAGATCCAGTCCGCAGTGGATCCGCTTCACATTCGTCACAAACAGATCATCCCCAACGAGCAGCACTTCCGCACCGAGCCGTTTGGTCATCTCCTGCCACCCGTCCCAGTCATTTTCATCTAGGCCGTCCTCGATCGAGATCAGAGGATATTCCCGTATCAGCTCCTCGTAGAGCGCGATCATCTCCTGTGCACTTCGTGTGACTTCATTCGATTCCTTCGCGCTTGTCTCGCCCGGGAAATGATACATTCCATCCTCGTCACTGTAAAGTTCCGAAGCCGCTGCATCCATCGCAAACGCAATATCGCTTCCGACCATATACCCGGCTTTCTCCACCGCACGTGACAGATACGAAAATACTTCTTTCGCATCTGCGAAATCCGGTGCGAAACCACCCTCGTCTCCGATTGCCGTCAGCATACCGTCCTCATGCAGGATCTGTTTCAGGAAATGATACACTTCTGCGCCCATCCGAAGTGCCTGCGGAAACGAGTCCGCCCCGACCGGAACGATCATAAACTCCTGAAAATCAAGTGCATTCTTTGCATGCGCACCACCGTTGATCACATTCATGGTCGGCATCGGCCAGCGCTTTGCGTTCGTTCCTCCGAGATAGCGGTACAGTGGCATTTCCAGCGCATTCGTCGCACATCGTGCACAGGCAAGCGACACACCAAGCAGTGCGTTCGCCCCGAGATTTCCCTTGCTGTCGGTTCCGTCGAGTTCCACCAGCTTTCGATCGATCTGTACCTGTTCGAGCACATTCATGCCGATCAGCTCCTGCCGTATTCTTCCGTTGATATGCTCCACAACCTTCTGCACACCAAGTCCGAAGTATTCCTCCACGCCGTCGCGCAGTTCGATTGCCTCAAAACGTCCGGTACTCGCGCCGGACGGCACAGATTCCCGCCCCATCACTTTTCTTCCACAGTCCTCGCAGAACGCAGTCACTTCCACCTCGACCGTCGGATTACCGCGTGAATCGAGGATTTGTCTTCCGTGAATTTCTGTAATTTTAATTTCTAAGGACATAAAAACAGCCTCCCTTTTTTCTGGTAGCATAACCAGGGGAGACTGTTTCTATTCATCTAATAATATATTCAGATTTTATACGTTGATCTCTGCCTTTACGCCGAGTTCTTCCTTGTTTGCATCAAGGATCGGGCGAACGACATCACGCAGGAATACTTCCACCTGACGAGGTGCACGTCCGACATAAAGCTCCGGCTTTAAGTTGGCTTCGATCTGTTCCTTTGTCAGACCGAATGCAGGATCCGCTGCGATCAGATCAACAAGGTTGTTGTCCTTGCCCTCTTCCTTAACCGTCTTGCCGGCTTCCATGGAAAGCTGGCGGATCTTCTCGTGAAGTTCCTGACGGTTTCCGCCCTGCTTTACGGCATCCATCATAAT
>CAVHWG010000040.1:0-9445 GCA_963639645.1 Firmicutes bacterium TM09-10
GTGTGAGGGCGAGTACATGCTGTCGCGGTACTTCTATAATCTGGCATTGCGGGTTGTAAAGGAGCGCGAGGAAAAACGCTTTTTTGCATATGAATACAACAATATTGCGCTCACGCACATCGCGGAGGGCGATTATGCGAAAGCGCTTGCATACATCGAGCTGGCGGAGAAGTGGCTGCCACAGTCCGATCGCAAGATGGGTGCCTACATCTACCTGAACAAGTCGGACATCTATGTGCATATGGATCAGTGGGACGAGGCGGTTCGTGCGCATGATGCGTTCTACAATGTGTATGACGGACCGAACGTGCTGCCGGACGATGCACTGATCTGTAGTGCGGTTCTGTACCACAAGATCGGCAGGCGCGAGAAGTATCTGGAATACATTCACAAGATTATTGACAAATTGGACGATATGTACGCATCTGAGTTTATTGATGCGTGCCAGAATGTCTTCGACTGTAGTCTGGAGGACGATGATTATGTGCTCGTGGAACGCGTTATCAGGAAGATGGACAGTTACATGTTAAAGCATCCGGATGAGAATCGTGTCGGTTTGCAGGTCGAGAACATGAAATACACGTATGCGAAGAAGATCGGGGATCCGCAGGCAACGATCGCTGCGTTGGAGCAGAAGGTGCACTACTATGAGAGAATCGTTTCGTTGATGGAGCAGCAGCGCGCCGATTCCATGGACGAATATCTGGATACGCACAAGCATCTGCAGCAGGCAGTGCAGAATGAGGGTCATGCGAACCGCGCGAAAACGCGTTTTCTGGCGAATATGTCGCACGACATCCGCACACCGATGAATGCGATCGTCGGCATCACGACACTGATGGAGCATGCAATCGACGACCCGGAGAAGATGCGCAATTATCTGTCGAAGATTCAGCGTTCCAGCCAGTACATGCTCGGACTGATCAATGACCTGCTCGATATGAACAAGATCGAAAATGACAAAATGCGTCTCAATATCGTGCCGATCAATCTCGCGGAGCAGATCGAACAGATCAATGATATCATCCATCCGCAGGCAGAGGAGTGGGAGCAGAGCTTTACGATCCACGCAGAGCATGTGCGGCATGAGAATCTGATGGCGGATGAGGTCCGCCTGCGTCAGATCCTGCTGAATGTGTTGACGAACGCGGTAAAATACACATCGAGAGGCGGCGATGTCCGTCTGGAGATCGAGGAGCTTGAGAGCCCTTCGGAGAACAGGGCAATGTATCGCTTTGTGGTGACCGATACGGGAATGGGCATGGATGAGGAGCTGGTCGACCATATTTTTGAGCCGTTTAAACGAGGCGAGGATTCCGTCGTCAATAAGATCCAGGGAACGGGACTCGGTATGGCGATCACGAAGAATATCATCGACCTGATGAACGGATCGACCGAAGTGCAGAGTCAGCCGGAGTATGGCAGCCGGATCACGATCACACTGGAATTTGAAATCAATGCGAATGGGGCGACCGGCGCGGCAGAGGAAGATGCGGAGAATCTGCTGCAAGGCATGCGTTTCCTCTGTGCGGAGGACAACGAGCTGAACGCGGAGATCCTTGCAGCGGTCCTTGAGATCGCAGGCGCATCCTGTACTGTGTATGAGAACGGAGAGGCGATCGTTGACGCATTCAAGTCGGTGAAGGCGGGCGATTATGACGCGATCCTGATGGATGTGCAGATGCCGAAGATGAACGGCTACGACGCAACGCGATGCATTCGCGAAGGGGGAAATCCGCTCGGACGGACGATCCCGATCATTGCAATGACGGCAAATGCTTTCGCCGATGACGTGGAAAACAGTCTGGCGGCGGGCATGAACGCGCATATTTCCAAGCCGATCAGTATGGCAAATTTAGAGCGGACTTTACGAAGATTAAAGCAGCTGCCGGGTTAATGCTAATGCCCGGCAGTTTTTTATGTCTGCTTCTGTTCGGGAGCCAGCTTTCTCATAATAATCTTTGCAGCACCCCAGTAAACACACCCGCCGAGCCATCCGAGTCCGGTTGCGAGCGCTACCGCATTCAGCCCCATGTAGCGAAACAGCACAAACGAGAGCACAACGCGCACGCTGATGTGTCCGAGTGCTCCGGTAAAAGGCAAAAGCACTTTGCCGATGCCATTGTAATATCCGGTAAACGTATTTCCAAGAAAGCATAATCCATAAAAAAGCGATACAAGCCGCAGATAATGTACCGCGGCGTCAAAGGCCACGCCGCCCGATGCGCCGAGCATGAGTGCAATCATATGCGGGGCGAGAACAAACATGAGCGCGCCGGAGAGGATACCGAAGATGAACAGCCAGCGTGCGCTTGCACGAAAGGTGCCCTCCACACGATCCCTGCGTCCCGCACCGAAATTTTGTGCGGTCAGGATCGAGGTCGAAGTCGAGCCACTGCTTCCGATCGAATTGGCAAAACCCTCGATGCGCGTGCCCGCCGTGTAGGCGGCGATCACTTCCGTTCCGGCAGTGTTGACCGTGCACTGCACAAACATCTTGCCGAGGTAGAGACTGCATTGGTGCAGGCTGCTGACCAGTCCGAATTTCAGCGTGGTCAGAAGACGCGAGAACTGCGCGTGACAATCCTCTCTGTGCAGGATCAATTCGCTGTGTGAGCGGCGCAGATAGAAGTAGCAGACCACACAGGAGAAAACCTGTGTGAGAGCTGTCGCCATAGCGGCGCCCCGGATACCGTTACCGAGCGCTGCGACAAACAGCAGGTCTAAAAGCAGATTCGAGCCGACCGCCGCCGCAAGTACATACAATGCCGCGCGCGTATCGCCCGAGGCACGCAGAAGCGAGGCGAACAGATTGTAGAGAAACGCTGCCGGCAGACTGAAAAAGATCCAGTGCAGATAAGTCCTGACGTAAAGCTGCAAAGCATCCGGCGTCTGCAAAAGCAGAAGCAGCGGGTGCATGCCTAAAAGCCCGATCAGCATGAGCGCGAGCGTACAGCCAAGTCCGACTGCAAGCGCCGAGAAATGCTGCCTTCGCAGTTCTCTCATATCCGCCTGTCCGTAGGCGCGTGCAAAAAGCACCGAGAATCCCGTGCAGCAGCCAACGAGCGCAAACAAAAACAGATTCATCACCGTTCCAGCAATGCCGATTGAGGCGAATTCTTCCTGTCCCGCAAATCGTCCGACCACAAACGCATCGATCGTATTATAAAATTCTTGTAAGATATTCCCGATCACAAGCGGCACTGCAAGCTGAAACAGATGCCGCGACAGATTTCCGCTCGTATAATCCCGGATATTTGAAGTATTCATGATCCAATCCTCTTTTCAACAATTGACATTAGCATACACCTGTCTTATCATTGAGAAAAGCGAAAGAATCACAATATATCATTGATAAAAATGCAAGGAAGAACAAATGGATACCGAACGTTGGAAAACATTATTAACTGCAATTGATGAGGGGAGTCTCTGCGCGGCAGCCGAAGAACTCGACTACACCGTATCCGGTGTGAGCCGAAGCGTTGCCACATTGGAGAAAGAAGTGGGATTTCCGCTGCTGTACCGCAGCAAGCAGGGCGTTGTGCCGACCGAGGAGTGCAACACGCTCCTTCCGGCAGTCCGGGAAATGCTCTATGCAGAGCAGAAGATTAAGCAACAGGCGGCGCGTGTGCTCGGTTTTGAGAGCGGACTCATCGGCATCGGAACCGCATACCGGCATTACTATCCGTGGATCACGAGCGTGACATCGCAGTTCCACGAACTGCATCCGGGCGTGCAGTTTCATCTGGTAAACGGCACAAGTACCGATTTAGTGCAGCAGCTTGCGCACCACCAGCTCGATTTCTGCATCGTCAGCGCAAGAGAGGGCGAGCACGGCTGGCTGCCGCTCTGCGAAGATCCGCTGCTTGCAGTCCTTCCAGCGGCGCATCCGCTCGCAAAGAAAAAAAGCGTTAAGCTTACGACGCTCCTTGCGGAGCCGTACATTCAGACCTGTCCGGGGCAGGATATCGACAGCATACGCTTTTTTGAACACAGGGGTGTAAAGCCGGATATGCAGCTCTCCACGATGGATATTCAGGCAACCTATGCGATGGTCGGCGCTGGACTCGGCTACGCCGTCAGCAACCGCATCAACAGTAACTTCAACGATCCGAATGTCTGCCACCTCTCCATCGATCCGCCGGAGATCATCGAGATTGGGATCGCGTACCGTGATGCGCCCGCACCGGCGGCGGAAGCGTTCCTGAAGTTTATAAGGGAGCGGCTGCCGTAAGTTACTGTAATTGCACGATGCGGCGGATGATCAGGTCACAGACCAGTTCTTTTTGCTCTGTAGGAAGATAGGAAGCTTGTGTCTGTGTGATCAATTTATCCTTGAGGGAGCAGAGTTTGGTGAGCATGTGATCTGCCGCTTTTTGTGGAATGCCGCAGGTTTCTGCAAATACGCGAAAATCTTTTTTGCGGATATTGCTTTTTTTACCGTTCAATGTGAGCGCAAGCTGTTCCTGATCCTGCGGAACGATAATGTTAACCGGAAGCATGTCATAGGCTGCTGATAATTGAAATTGTCGATTGCCGGGCTGTGTTTCGCGGAGTGAAAAATTCTTCAAATGCATATCGGAATTACCGATGACAAAAGAAAATGCGACACGCAAAAACAATTCTGACAGATCAAATCCTTTGGTTATTGAGTATTTTCCAATAATTCGTCCACACGATTCATAAGAACCTTTGTATTTATCCTGCGTGAGTCGGTTGGACAGCTGGCAGAAGTCCTCCATTGCATATTGAGCAACGCTTTGATCTGCTATATTGCGATCAATACGACGTGTAATATAGGCATAGCCATCATGCATTTTGATCAAAGCATGAGGAACCGTCTGTACACCACATAATTTTGCCAAACGCATAGCAAGATCCTCAAATTCCGGCATAAAAGAATATTCCTCGGTTTGTGGTTTTAAAATATAACCGGTCGGATAATTAACCAGAGTCAATCTTGAAGGACCATCTGCAGACAAATGAAGAGACAGCTTTTTTTGCACGCCCGGTACCGTCAAGCCTTTATTGACGGTTTCATCTGTTAAAGCTTTCAACTGTTCCTGGGTAATATCAAGAAGTGGTAGTTCCCTGGTATGGAAAAAGGATACAATGCATTTTTTATGCCATTCCCAATTTTTTTCCTGCTCAGAAGCTGACTGGGAAATCGGCTTTCCACAACACAAACAGTTCATAATTAAATCACCTCATTTCGAATGCAGACATCACCAATGCAATCTTTGCATGCGAGTAAAAGCAAGCCGAAACGATCGTTCGGATTGATTTTCCAATTATGGGTGACGACATCCAGTAACCAGCCCTCCGGAATCAGTCCGTCAAAAAACGGGAAAAGAATCGAAGTCTCATAAGGCTCGGTGCGAAGAGGCAAGGTTAGACTGGCAGCAACTGCTTCTGGAAGATGTAAGTAATCCGGATGATAAGAAAAAGCATAACCGTCCTCGGTTTCCTCAATAACACCGGCATAATGGTTTTGAATATATACATATCCTTTTCGATATTCAGACATATACTAAGACTCCTTTCGATCTCCCGGAACAGCTTCTTTGCCAAACATACTCAGGGCCTGATTTACTTTGTCCAGACGCACGGTTTCCTTGCCCTGTTCCAGTTCCCGCACAAAGCGCAGACCAAGACCGGAGCGCATAGCAAATTCCTCTTGCGTCAGACCAATTTCTTTTCTTTTTTCTTTAATATAATCTCCAATTGTACTCATATTTATGATATTACACCCTTACGGGTATAAAAACAAGAGGAGAAATTAAAAATGCACCCGAAAGGGTGTAGCAATAAAGCGACAAGCTATAAATTACACCCGAAAGGGTATAAAAAATATTTTGTTCCGGATCGTCAGAATTGTGGTAAAATATATACGGTTCATCCGTGCAGAAATGCGGCCTTCGGGCTTTCACATGACACTTTTTTCTATAGCGTGGGCTGAGTGGTGTTATCATGTTGAAGCGGATGAGCCTTTTTTGTTATATACCAATAAGGTGTTCTAAGGAATCCATGGGGATTGACGAATAATGCAAATGGTGGTATATTAAATTAACCAAATGGTTAATTTGATACGAGAGGATGATGCGTTATTGAAAATAACCTACGCCAATAAAACAGTAAAGAAAACTGGTATATCCCGTGATCTGATTATTCATCCGGGAGAAACAATAGCAGATGTGTTAGAAGACCGCGGTATATCGCAGCAGGAATTAGCAATCAGCACAGGTGTCTCACCTGCTTATGTCAGCAATGTTATTTCCGGGAAAAAAGATATTTCTGCAAAATTTGCGTTTGCTTTGGAATATGCGTTAGATGTACCGAAATCTTTTTGGTTAAATCTTCAGGCAAATTATGATGCCGAACTTCTGCAAGCAAATGAAGAGAATACCATTACGGATGAGGAAAGAAAAGCGTTAGAATCATTAAAAGATATTGTGAAGTATTTACGGGCAAAACATAAAATGCCCATTGGAGAAAATAAGGATGATTCGATTCTGTCTCTTAGAAAAGCTTTAAGAATAAGTGATATCTCTCATTTGAAAGATATTGTTCCGGCGGGGGCTTTTCTAATGCCTCCTATAGGAGAGATTGACCCATATGTTTTGGGGGCCTGGATCAGGATGTGTCAGATCACGGGTGAAAATAAAAAGGTTACAGGTGTTTATTCCAATGACAAAGTCCATGAATTGGTTCGAGAAATTAGGACTGTTATACGTGATATAGATGCTGATGTAAAGAAACAACTGACAGAAATCTTCACGAAATATGGGATTGATTTTTCTGTTTTTAAGAATTTTAGAGGAGCTCCGGTGCTTGGATACGTGGCTCCTAAAAATGATGGTTCATATCAAATGGTTGTTACAAAAAGAGGTTCCTATGCAGATGTTTTTTGGTTCTCAGTATTTCATGAATTGGGGCATATCGTGAATGGAGATTGTAGCAAAAATACCAAATTTGTTGATGATGGAAGCAACAAAGAAAAGGAGTTGCTAGCTGACAAATTTGCGAGAGAATGTCTGGTTGATCAACAGGATTATCAAGTATTTGTTGATGGAGAAAACTATAGCATAGAGTGTATAGAGAGATTCGCAAATTATCAGAATGTGATGCCTTATATTGTGATTGGTATGTTACAGAAAGATAAACATTTGGGATGTCGTGAATATAGTGACTATAGGTTGAAGTATAATTGGACAGATTAAGAATACAGTAGTTAAGGCTGAGAACTTTTGAAAAGTTCTCAGTCTCTTATTAAATTGGAGGAACATATATGAATATCATAGTAGCAATTGATTCCCTCAAAGGAAGCCTGAGTTCCCTGCAGGCGGGAGCCGCCGCAAAAGCAGGCATTCTTCGCGCCATCCCGGACGCGACCGTATCAATAAAACCTGTCGCAGACGGCGGCGAAGGTACGGTGACTGCACTTGTGTCTGGATTATCCGGAAGAAGTGTCACGATAGCGGTCACCGGACCGCTGGGCGAAACCGTGCAGGCAACCTACGGTATCCTGCCGGATCACACAGCCGTCATCGAGATGGCAGAAGCCGCCGGACTTCCGCTCGTGCCTGCGGCAAAGCGCAATCCAATGAACACCACCACATACGGCGTGGGTGAACTGATCCTGCACGCGCTGGATGAGGGCTGCCGCAGCTTCATCATCGGCATCGGAGGCAGCGCGACCAACGATGGCGGAACCGGTATGCTGCGCGCCTTGGGCTGCCGCTTCCGGAAGGCAAATGGAACCGATATCGCCTTGGGTGCACAGGAGCTCGCCGGGCTTGCTATCATCGAAACCGAAGCACTCGATCCGCGCCTGAAGGAGAGCCGCTTCTCGATCGCCTGCGACGTGACCAACCCATTGTGCGGCACAAATGGTGCAAGTTACATCTTCGCTCCGCAAAAAGGCGCCAATCCTGCGACCGTCCGCGAGCTTGACGCAGCGCTCGCGCATCTGGCAGACATTACCGCCGCTACACTCGGCACAGATCTTCGGGATCAGCCGGGAGCCGGAGCAGCAGGCGGACTCGGTTTCGCCTTCGCTTCCTACTTACAGGGCACACTTCGCCCGGGAGTCGACATCGTCCTCGATGCTGTCCTGCCGGAATCCGAACTTCGCGCCGCCGACATCGTCGTCACCGGAGAGGGCCGCTTCGACGGTCAGACTGCGATGGGCAAAGCCCCGGTCGGTATCGCCCGCCGCGCCAAAGTCTGCGGCTGCAAAGTGATCGTGCTTGCCGGAAGCGTCGAACATAGCGGCGCGCACGCCACCCAGCAGAATCCATCGCTCGTCGATGCCGTATTTCCGATTCTTCCGGGTGCGATGACGCTCGAGGAAGCTATGCGAGAGAAGGTCGCGTATGAGAATATGGAGTATACCGCGGAGCAGGTGTTTCGGGTGGTTGGAAGTTGTGAGAAATAGAAGAATATAATTTAGTTTAAAAAAGATGATTTAAAGGGATTATGTAGCGATGCATAATCCTTTTTTGATGGCAGTATGTCTCGAATAAGTTTTCGGTAACTTGGGTATTGACCGGATTATAGGACACTGACTGCGATAATATAACTTCAACATAAAGAAGCGTAAAAACAAACAGATGGAAAGGTGGACGCAATTATGGAAGAAATGTATTTTACAATCGCAGGCTGCAGTCATTACTATGGAACACAGTTCATGGAAAAAGGCATGAAAGTTAAGCTTGAAAAGGAACCCGATAATCCATACGACAAGGAAGCGATCATGGTCAAGATCAAGGGGCTCGGCAAGTGCGGGTATGTAGCCAACAGCCCATACACCGTACAGGGCGAATCGATGAGCGCCGGAAGACTTTATGACAAGATCGGCGACAAAGCCAAGGGCAGAATCGTGTTTGTCATCGGTGGAACGGCAGTGTGCCGAATTACGGATGATGGGATGGAGAAACAAGTCATGAGAGAAGCAACGGAATAAAAGGGGGGAAACGATTATGGCAATGTATGATTGGAATCATGATGGCAGGAAAGACGGTGCCGACGATTATCTCGAATACCGGATCATTCACAAAGATCCTGCGTCCGGAAGCAATCGCGCATCTCATAACGCAAAAAGCACGAGTCTATCAACCTTCGGAGCTGTCTTTAGCGTGGTAAGCGGCTTCATCCTGGCGGTATTACTTTATACTTTATGTGATATTGATGTAAAAGATGTTCCGGTCGTTATCACGATCCTTCTGTGGGTGGTATTTTCGGCCCTTATGGCAGAATTCGCAGAGAAAATCGGATTATAGCGAAAAGGCGACAATATAGGGGTAGAATCGTCGGAAAATAGAAGAAAATTATTGCTATTAATAGACGAAAAGAATACACTATAAGTAACTAACACTAGGCAATTAAAAGTAGGTAAAAGTATGACAGAAGACGAGAAAATTGAATTTTTATCAGGTAAAGTGAA
>CAVHWG010000041.1:0-10669 GCA_963639645.1 Firmicutes bacterium TM09-10
ATGAAATTCATCTGATTCCGTCATACCATCCAAAATCACACTGCCAATTTTTATATCTATTTTGTCCGGTGTCGTCCGCCTTAGAATATGAAAAATCAAAGTCGCCAAATCCGAATTGTTATAGTAATTACTGGGACATATATGATATTATCTGTAGTAGAATTTGGAAAATAAGGAGGATATAATTATGCCATTTATTGATTCAAAAATAACCGTAAAATTAACCGATGATAAGAAGGAGAGCATTAAGGCGCGTCTCGGACAGGCGGTAAGCCTTCTGCACAAGTCAGAAACCTATCTTATGGTCGGCTTCGAGGATGATTATGATCTGTATATGGGTGGAAACAAACTGGAAAAAGGCGCCTATGTATCGGTAAGCCTGTTTGGAAATGCATCCTCTGCGGATTATGAGAAGATGACCGGTGCAATCTGTGAAATCTTACAGGAAGAACTTGCAATTCCGGGGGACAAAGTTTATGTGACCTACCACGGAGTGAATGATTGGGGATGGAACGGAAGCAACTTCTAGTTGATTTGACATGAAAACATATGACTGGAGAATGGAAAACGTTTTGTATGCTGAAGAAGAGCAGGAGGAATTAAGCTGTGAAACTGTTGATCAAACAGAGAGTATTTTCGTGGACGGACACATACGATGTGTATGATGAAGCCGGCAATCCGAAATATTTTGTGAAAGCGGAATTTTTTACACTGGGACATCGCATTCATGTGTATGACATGAATCAGAATGAGATTGGCGTGGTAAAGGAGCGCGTGTTTAAGCTGCTTCCGGTCTTTGATATTGAAATCTACGGAAGGAATTTCGGAACCGTACAGAAAGAATTTACGTTCTTCAAACCGAAGTATGAAATCAATTACAATGGATGGCGGTGCGAAGGAGATTTCCTTGCGTGGAATTATGATGTGTATTCCGGATGCAGTGTGGCAGTACATATTTCCAAGGAAGTTCTGCATTGGGGAGACACGTACGTGATTGATATTGTGGATCCGGCGGATGAGATTATGGCACTTATGCTGACGATTGCAATTGATGCGGCAAACTGTTCGAATTCGAACTGAGGGTGAGTAAAAATGAATGATTGGAAACAAAAACTGTATCAGCAGCTGGCAGTCGATTATTGTTGTTCGGTGGAAGATATGAAAGATGAGAGAAATCATTTTACGGAATATTGCAGGCTGGATGGACGGAGAAGATTTGACGAATCGGAAGATTGTATTTTAAAAGCAATCGTTGTAAACGGAAAACTCGTATTTTCCGGAGAAAAGCAGATGATGGATTTGTGCAGAGATAAATTTGCAATAACATCCGGAAGCTGGTTTATGGATGTCGGTAATTTTCGAATCCTTGAATCGATTTTGCAGACGGAAGGCTATCGACTGAAGAGTGCGCATCCGTTTTTTATTCCGAAGGATGAAAAGGTCTGTCATATCGATGGTGTAGAAATTCGAAAGTATGATCAGAATGAGATCCTGCAATTTCGGGGAGATCCGAGATTTGATGAGGCGTTTTGCTTTGACGAACAATCGCCGGATATGATCGGTGTGGCGGCACTCGTTGATAATGAAATCGTCGGGATGGCAGGAGCGAGTGCGGACAGTCCGAATCTCTGGCAGATTGGGATCAATGTTGCTAAGCAATGCGAAGGAAAGCACATTGGGTCGGCTCTTGTGTCTATTTTGAAAGAGGATATTATGGAGAGAGGAATTGTGCCTTACTACGGAACAAGCATGTCCCATCTTGCTTCGCAAAAAGTGGCAGCAAGGGCAGGATTTGAGGTTGCATGGGTGGAACTTCTTTCCGAGAAAATCGGATGATACAATTTTATTTTGGAAAAACAAGAAGAAAAGCGGCTCACATCAGTGAGTCGCTTTGTTAATGTAATTGGTTTTGTATTTGGAATATACGATCTTCTGACTGCGATACAATCCGAAATAGCCGGAGAGCATGTAGCTGAGTGCGGTTGCCAGTAAGAAATATGGCATGCCGTCGTAGCCAAACAATTCGAAACTAATCAGAAGTGAAGTGATCGGGCAGTTGGTCACGCCGCAGAACACGGCGGTCATACCGACCGCGGTACACAGTGTCGGAGAGAAGGCGAGCAGGTTTCCGAACAGGCATCCGAATGCTGCTCCGGTAAAGAAGGACGGCACGATTTCGCCGCCTTTGTATCCGGCACCGAGTGTCAGCGCGGTGAAGATCATTTTCAGCAGGAACGCTTCCGGACGGACGGTTCCGTTGATGCAGTGCGAGATAATATTGATTCCGGTTCCGTTGTAATCCTGATTGCCGACGAGAAGCGTGAGCACGATGATGATACATCCACCGGCAATCGCACGTATATATGGATTGGCAAAAAAGCGTTTGTACAGATCCTCGCTCTTGTGCAACAGAACGCAGAAAAGAATACTTACCAAAGCGCACAGGATTGCTAGGATTGAAATCTCGATGGAGGAAGCGATGCCAAACTTCGGAATTGAGCGGATGATAAACAGCTCATTGGATACACCGAACGAATAGGCGATTCCATGTGCAACGAGTGAACTGATCACACATGGTACCAAAGCGATGTAATACATAACGCCCACACTCACCATCTCCATCGGAAGTATGGCCGCGGCCATCGGTGTTCCGAAGAGTGCAGAGAAAGCGGCGCTCATACCGCACATGATCATGACATGCTTGTCCTTGTCATCAAAGCGGAAAAGTTTTCCGAGTGCGTTTCCGATACTTCCACCCATCTGCAGCGCAGCACCTTCTCGACCGGCTGATCCGCCAAACAGGTGTGTGATCAGTGTGGAGAGAAAAATGAGCGGAGCCATGCGGAGAGGAAGTTCCTCATCGGAGTGGATCGCGGAGATGACCAGATTGGTTCCGGTATCTTTCTCATCGTGCAGAAGGTGATACATGGCAACGATTCCTACACCGCCGAGCGGGAGCAGGAAGATCAGCCAGATGTTCTGTGTGCGAAGAACGGTTACAAGCGATAATGAAAAATAGAAAGCCGTACCGCACAGGCCGACGATCACACCGACGATGATCGCAAAAATAATCCATTTCAGGGATACCAATGCACGGTGTGCATTGTGTTTGATCTTGTGTCTGATAACATCATTCATAACAGTTTACCTCTTTATTTACTAATTTTATACTATCATTCGAGAAAGGTTTTTACAAGGGGACAAAAAAGTGATATAGTATATTAAGTAATAAGCAAACAAATCAGGAGGTATAGCTTATGAGAACAAGTGGCGTACTGATGCCTATTTCTTCCCTTCCGTCACCATATGGTATCGGAACAATGGGAAAGCAGGCGCGGAAGTTCGTCGATTTTCTGGTAAAGGGAGGCCAGAAATATTGGCAGATTCTTCCAATATGTCCAACCAGCTACGGAGATTCTCCGTATCAGTCATTTTCCAGTTTTGCCGGTAATCCGTATTTCATAGATCTTGAGTATCTGTGCAAAGACAAATTATTGACGAAGAAGGAATGCGAGTCCTATGCCTGGGGCTCAAATCCCAAATACGTTGATTATGGTATTATGTATGAATCACGTTATGCACTTTTGCGGAAAGCGTATGCGCGCTTTGCCAAGAATGAACCGCAGGATTTCAATGAATTCTGTGAGAGTGAGAAACAATGGCTCGACGATTATGCATTGTTTATGGCTTTAAAGGATGCTAACGGTGGGCAGGCATGGTCGAAATGGGACAAGGAACTTCGTGTTCGTGAAACTGAGGCCATTGATAAGGCAAGGGGACAGTATGCCGAGGAAATCCGTTTCTACAAGATGCTTCAATATCTGTTCCATCAGCAGTGGAATGATCTGAAGTCTTATGCAAACGAGGCGGGAATTGAGATTATCGGTGATGTTCCAATCTATGTCGCAGGAGACAGTGCAGACGTATGGGCCAATCCGGATCAGTTCTATCTTGATGAAAATTTAGAGCCGATCGAGGTCGCAGGATGTCCGCCTGACGCTTTTTCCGATGATGGACAGTTATGGGGCAATCCGTTGTTCTGTTGGGATGTGATGAAGAAGGATGGTTACACATGGTGGACACGCCGTATTAAGGCAATGTCTGAATTGTATGATATCATCCGTATCGATCATTTCCGTGGATTTGATTCGTTCTATGCAATCCCAGCGAAGGATGATACAGCAAAGAACGGCCAGTGGAAACAGGGACCGGGTATCGATCTGTTCCGGGAACTTGAGAAGAAGCTGGGCAAACTTCCGATCATCGTCGAGGATCTTGGATTTTTGACACCGTCGGTACATCAGCTTTTGAAAGATTCCGGATTCCCGGGAATGAAGGTAATCCAGTTTGCATTTGACAGCCGGGAGGAGAGCGATTATCTTCCTCATACATACAGTAATCATTGTGTGGTATATACTGGAACGCATGACAATGATACCGTGATGGGCTGGATGAAGACCGCGCCGAAGGATTCGGTCAAGTATGCGAAGGAATATCTGAATCTGACCAAGGAAGAAGGATACAATTGGGGCATGATGCGTGCCGCATGGTCTTCCGTTGCGGATATGGCGATCGTTCCGATGCAGGATATTCTCGGACTCGGTTCGGAGGCTCGTATCAATACACCATCCACACTCGGTGATAACTGGAAGTGGCGTGCAACACCTGACCAGATCAATGCAAGAACAGCGAATAAGCTTCGCCATTATATGCAGATGTACGGCCGCGTGAATAAGGATTTAAAGCCTGTCGAGACAAAAGAAAAATAATAGCATAATTGCGTCCTCTTTCCCATATATTTAGGAATATATGAGAAAGGGGACTTTTTTATGGAAAGCAGGGAAACCAGAGACTTTGATCTATATAAAGATATTCAGGGCCGGACGAACGGAGAAATCTACATCGGTGTCGTAGGCCCGGTCCGAACGGGAAAGTCCACATTTATCAAGCGTTTTATGGACTTGTTTGTTCTGCCGAATATGGAGGACGAGAATGCAAGGCGGAGAGCGGAAGATGAACTTCCACAGTCTGCGGCGGGCAAAACGATCATGACGACGGAGCCGAAATTCATTCCGCAGGAGGCTGCAAATATTACGCTTGCGGATCAAAGCGAGATCAAAGTACGACTAATCGATTGTGTCGGATTTATGGTACAGGGGGCAAGCGGTCATATGGAGGGGGACACAAGCCGTATGGTCAAGACGCCGTGGATGGAGGAAGAGATTCCTTTTGTGGATGCGGCGCGGATCGGTACGGAGAAAGTGATCCGGGACCATGCAACGATCGGCATTGTTGTTGCTGCCGATGGATCCATCGGGGAGCTGGAACGGGAGGCCTATTTAGATGCCGAACGCACAACGATCGCAAAGCTGCAGGAGATCGGTAAGCCGTATGTGGTCGTTTTAAATTCCATGCGGCCGTACAGCGAGGAGACGAGAAAACTGCAGGAGACGATGGAACAGCAGTATCAGACAAGAGTTGTGCCGGTCAACTGCCAGCAGATGCACCGGGAGGATATCTTACATATTATGAGTGCGATACTGATGGAATTCCCGGTTTCGCGTATCGATTATTTTATTCCGAAGTGGACAGAGATGCTTCCGGTGGATCATCCGGTAAAAGCGGCAATCATCCGGTCTGCGGGGGCATTTTTGAACCGTATCGATAAGATTGCGGATGCCAGTGGCCTTGCTATGGAGAAAAATCTTGCGGAACAGATGAATGAGAACAGTGAGGATGCCTATTTCAAGGAGATTATGGTCCAGCATATGAATCTGTCGGATGGAACGGTCGTGATGCGGATTGATATCGATGATAAATATTATTTTGCCTACATCAGCGAGATGACTGGTGTGGAGATCGACGGGGAGTATCAGATGATCTCGATGCTGCGGTCAATGGCACAGATGAAAAAAGAGTATGAACGCGTCAAAGATGCAATGTCGTCGGTGGAACAGAAAGGATACGGTGTGGTAATGCCGGGACTTTCGGATATCCGCATGGAAAATCCGGTGTTGATTCAGCATGGTGGCAAGTTTGGCGTCAAAATGCGTGCACTTTCGCCTTCCATCCATATGATCAAGGCGAATATTGAGACGGAGATCGCGCCGATCGTTGGAAGTGAGGAACAGGCGAATGATCTGATCGAGTACATAAAAGAAGGCGAGGAGAGCGGAGAGGGAATCTGGACGACCAACATTTTCGGTAAGTCCGTCGGTGAATTGATGGAGGATGGAATCCGCAGTAAGATCATGCAGATGGACGATGAATGTCAGTTGAAGCTGCAGGATACGATGCAGAAGATTGTAAATGACAGCAATGGCGGCATGATCTGTATTATTATTTAAAAGCGATATGAAACAGGTGGCACGGCTGCCTGTTTTTTTGTGTAAAAGACGGCAAAAAAGCTTCTGTAAAATACACTTGCAAATTAATGCTTTGGCGTGTTAAAATGAAAAAGTAATTTTTTTACATCAGGTAAAATAAAATTTGGAGGCTATAGTATGAGAAAGATGAGAAAAATGATGGCTGTTGCATTATCAGCAGCAATGGTATTGGCTCTGGGCGCTTGCGGCGGAGATGCAGGCACAAACGATTCCACCCAGATAGGCGCAGCGGCAGCAGACGGTAAGGTATACAATATCGGTATCTGTCAGCAGCTTGAGCATCCGGCTCTTGATGCAGCGACCGAAGGATTCCAGGCAGCATTAAAGGAAAAGCTTGGAGACAACGTAAAATTTGATGTACAGAATGCACAGAATGAGCAGGCGAATGCATCAACAATCGCAAATAACTTTGTATCCGGCAATGTGGATCTGATCCTTGCAAATGCAACAACTGCTTTACAGGCTTGTGCGGCAGCAACAACCGATATTCCGATTCTCGGAACATCCGTTACCGATTATGCGACTGCACTTGAGATGTCTGACTGGAGCGGAACAACCGGAAGAAATATTTCTGGAACAAGTGATCTTGCTCCGCTTGATGAGCAGGAGGATATGTTGGTTGAGTTATTCCCGGATGCGAAGAAAGTAGCAATCCTGTATTGTTCCGCAGAGGCAAACTCAAAGTATCAGGCAACCGAATTTGAGAAATATCTCGATGAAGATTCCCTCGAGTACAAGGAATTTACCGCTTCCGATTCCAACGACATCGGATCAGTCGTACAGAGTGCGATCGAGTATGCAGATGTAATCTACATCCCGACGGACAACACAATGGCTCAGAATACAGAGGCAGTCAACAATATCGCACTTCCGGCAGGCGTTCCGATCATCGCCGGTGAGGAAGGCATTTGCAGCGGATGTGGTGTTGCAACACTTTCCATCAGCTACTATGATATCGGATACAAAGCCGGAGAGATGGCTTATGATATCCTTGTAAACGGCGCAGATATCACAACCATGAAGATAGAATCTGCTCCACAGGTAACCAAAGAGTACAACAAAGACATCTGTGATCAGCTTGGTGTTTCGATCCCGGATGATTATACAGCAATTGAAACAAACTAATTAAGGGGGATGGGTAAGGTGTTATTATCTGCTTATTTTGCTTCCCTGAGTCCGTTTGCGCTGCTTCGTGCATTACCGGGCTCCATTGCACAGGGATTGATCTGGGGACTTCTTGCTTTGGGAGTCTATATTACATATAAGCTGCTCGACTTTGCGGATCTGTCAGTCGACGGATCGTTTGCAACCGGCGGAGCAGTAGCGGTTATGCTGATTCGAAGTGATATGAATCCGTGGCTGTCACTTTTGTTCGCATTTGCTGCGGGCATGATTGCGGGACTGATCACGGGTCTGTTACATACAAAGCTTGGTATTCCGCCGATCCTTGCGGGAATTTTAACGCAGATTGCGCTTTATTCTATCAACTTGAATATTATGGGTAAATCCAATCAGGCTGTCAGTGTAGATAATTATAATCTGACTGTTTCGCTTCGTTATGTGTCCGGTGATACCGCAACGAAGATCCGTGTGTTCGCAACCTGTATTTTATTCTGTGTTGCAGTTGTGACATTGCTGTACTGGTATTTCGGTACAGAGCAGGGACATGCAATCCGTGCAACCGGATGTAATGCACAGATGGCGCGTGCGCAGGGAATCAACACGAACTTCTGTAAGGTTCTCGCGTTAATGCTCTCAAACGGACTGGTAGGATTATCCGGCGCCTTATATGCGCAGTATCAGGGTGCGGCCGATGTCAATATGGGACGTGGCGCGATCGTTATCGGTCTTGCTGCCGTAATCATCGGAGACGTACTGTTTGGCAAACTCTGTGCCGGAAAGAAACTTGCATTTGCATACACTCTGTTTTCTGTAATTGCAGGTGCAATCCTGTATTATATTGTACTGAGTGTAATTTTATGGCTGAAATTCCCTTCCGACGATCTGAAACTGTTCTCAGCGATCGTGGTAGCGATTTTCCTTGCGATTCCATATCTGAAGAATAAGAAGAAAGCGACAAGGGGGCTGTAAGCAATGAGTGAAATGTTAAGAATCGATAATATCAGAAAAGTATTTAATCCCGGAACGATCAATGAGAAAGTCGCTTTAGACGGTGTGAAGCTGACCCTCGAAGAGGGGGAATTTGTCACGGTGATCGGTGGTAACGGAGCCGGTAAATCCACAACACTGAATGCGGTTGCCGGTGTGTGGCCGGTCGATTCCGGCAGGATTTATATCGGCGGGGATGATGTGACAAAGCTTTCAGAGCACCGCAGAGCACAGTATCTCGGACGTGTTTTTCAGGATCCGATGACCGGAACGGCTACAACGATGTCGATCGAGGAGAATATGGCGATCGCTGCAAGACGAGGCAAGTCCAGAGGTTTGAGCTGGGGAATAACCAAGGCGGAACGCGAAAAATACCGCGAGATGCTCGCAACGTTAAATCTCGGACTGGAGGACCGTCTGACAAGCAAGGTTGGTCTCTTATCTGGTGGACAGCGTCAGGCGATCACACTTCTGATGGCTTCCATCCAGAAACCGAAGCTGCTTCTTTTGGATGAACATACGGCGGCACTTGATCCGAAGACAGCCGCAAAGGTACTTGAAATCTCTGATAAGATCATTGCAGAGAATCATCTGACCGCGATGATGGTTACCCATAACATGCGTGATGCAATCGCACATGGAAACCGATTGATCATGATGCATGAAGGCAAGGTAATCCTGAACATTGCCGGTGAGGAAAAGAAGAAATTGACGGTGCAGGATCTGCTTGCACAGTTTGAAAAAGTCAGTGGAGAAGAGTTCGCGAACGATAAGGCATTGCTTTCATAGGATATAATAGAGTGCGCACGATGCGAGTCTTTGTTTTTACAAAGACCTGTGTTGTGCGCTTTTTTCAGTATTAAGTAAAATTTTTGAATAAAAGATGCAAAATTCGTCGAATCAGACTAGGATTACAGACAACAATATGGTAGGATAGTAGTAACGAAAGAAGTTACACGAAAGGGGACAAAAATATGGCAAAAGAACTAGTAGCAATGCTGCTTGCCGGGGGTCAGGGATCCAGACTTTATGCATTGACGCAGAAACTTGCAAAACCTGCTGTACCGTTTGGCGGGAAATATCGAATCATTGATTTTCCATTATCGAATTGCGTGAATTCCGGTATTGATACCGTTGGTATTTTGACACAGTATCAGCCATTTGTTTTGAATGAATATATCGGAAATGGTCAGCCTTGGGATCTGGATCGTTTGTATGGCGGTGTTCATGTGCTGCCGCCTTATCAGAAGGCATCCGGATCGGACTGGTATAAGGGTACTGCGAATGCAATCTACCAAAACATTGCCTTTATCGAGCGATATGATCCGAAGTATGTGATCATTTTGTCGGGAGATCAGATCTGCAAGCAGGATTACAGCGATTTCCTTGAATTTCATAAGAAGAAAAATGCGGAATTTTCTGTGGCAGTCATGGAGGTGCCGTGGGAGGATGCATCCCGTTTCGGACTGATGGTTGCAGACGAGGATGACCGTATTACTGAGTTTCAGGAGAAACCGAAGAACCCGAAATCAAACCTTGCATCCATGGGTATTTACATATTTAACTGGGATATCTTAAAGAAATATCTGATCGAGGATGAACAGGATCCAAAGTCGGAGAATGATTTCGGTAAGAATATCATTCCGAATCTGCTTCGCGATGACCGCAAGATGTATGCATATCATTTTGATGGATACTGGAAGGATGTCGGAACAATTCCTGCTTTGTGGGAGGCAAACATGGAGGTTCTTGATCCGGAACACAGTGGTATCAATCTTTTTGATGAGAACTGGAAGATCTTCAGCCGAAACAGTGGTCTGACCGGACATCGTATTGGTTCGGATGCGACGGTAGAGGAGTCTATGATCACAGATGGCTGTAATATTCAGGGAACCGTAAAACATTCCGTTCTTTTCTCCGGCGTTACCGTTGAGAAGGGAGCAATCGTGGAGGATGCGGTAGTTATGGGTCATTCCCGTATCCGTGAAGGTGCAGTTGTGCGTCACTGCATTATTGCAGAGAACGTAGAGATCGAGCCGGGTGCTGTCGTCGGTGAGAAACCGAAGAAGGGCGGCGTTGGTGAGGTTGCAACGATCGCATCGAATGTGACGATCGGATCCGGAGTAAAGATTCCGGCAGATGCAATGATCTACGAGGATGTGTATACAACAGAA
>CAVHWG010000042.1:0-4803 GCA_963639645.1 Firmicutes bacterium TM09-10
GGGTGTTTACCCTCTCCTGCCTCGTCCGCGATCTCGATATCCGAAATTTTTTGCAGAAGTTCCTCCGGCTCCGAAAGCTGCCCGCTCGCATCTACGAACGCATTATATGCCTCATAGTACAGCGAAATCCGTCCTGCTCCGCATATATATGCAAGATTGTCCTGCAAATGATCATCATTCCGAATCAGCTCCACCAGATCCGGATTGTATAAAAAGCCGGATCCAAACACGAGCTCCTGCACAAACTGCGACATCTTCTTGGTTTTCAGATACACACGTCCGATCCGATCCGTCGCCGCATCCATACAGTCACAGATACGGATCAGATCAATCAGAAAACGCACACTCGACCTGGTATTGTCAAAATCTTCCGGATATCCGCCCGTGCCGTCATACGACTTATGATGTCCTAATGCGATCTCGCAAAAGGTATCATCAAAATGACATTCTTTCAGTATCTCGCATCCGCGCTTCACATGGCGTTGAATATGATTACGCTCCTCCGGTTCCAAACGCCGACTCTGCGTGTTGATCAGATCCAGATATTCGGCTTTGCCGATATCATACAGCAACGCCGCCTGCGTCACATACCGCACCAGTTCCTCACGATTTTCAAGTACATCCACAACACTTTCCATGCCAAGTGTTCCGATCAAAAGCTCCGGTTTCTGATCCAGTACCGCCTCCAAAAGCGTTACTGCCAATCGTTTGACCAACGAGGCATGGATCATCGTTGCCTCATCACGATTGATCCAGATATTCAGCAAAAATGTCGTATCGATTGCTTCCGTTCCGAACGCAGAAACCAGCGTCATCATTGCTCGCTGTATCACTCCGTTCACGAAAGGAACCCTCGCTTTCTTCGGCAGTTCCTCAACAAAACGTAAAAACTGAGGCAGAAGTTTCTGCTGCAGATCTTCCATCTGCTCCCTGCTTCCACCGTTTGCCTTCACCACACTTGCAAGATTCGGATAGTGATACATATTGATCTGAAAATAACGGCTGTTGACAAACAGTGCGTTATCATTCTCATCCAGATTGCTGTTTGTGATCACATGAAGGCAGAAATCCTCAATCCTCCTCTGATATTCCACAAGGTCAATGTCGCCAACAAAGAAACGCATTTTCCAATAATTACAAAAGATTTCATCCCGGATATCATAGACATCCTTCGCATCCTTGCTTGCATTCTCATACAACGCGGTCAGGACCACCTGCGCACGCGCTATCATATCATCGCTCATCTCACGCTGGGAATCACATCCACAGATCCAGTTACCGTATACATCGTAATTCAGTTCTTCCTTGAGGCCGTCCAGATCATACCTGTCTCCATCCAGCACACGCACCTTCGGATCATCATACAATGCCATCGCACGGTCGACTTCTTTCAGGATCTTTTTCTGATAAACCTCATCATAGCCCCCATCATCCGTATGATACCGATCCTTGGCGTTCATCAATATAATGACATAATTATAGTAGGAAAACAGGATCGACCGGCGGATCACCCAGTCTTCAAATTCCGTATAATTGTCCGCATAGCTCCGCTCGATCTCGTAAAAATGCAGACTCATATCGTAATCTTCCGCCAACTCATACTGAGAGTAGAAGTTTCCAAGGCGATTTGCAACACGTATCAGATTCTCCCGGTCGCCAAGCTCTTCATAATAACGAAACAGCACATTGCCCATCTTAATGCAGACCAGTCGATCCGCATTGCCGTTCTCGCTTTGCATATCCAGCTGCTTTAAAAACTCTGCCGCCGTCTCCGGCACAAGACGCTTCTCTTTACGCACAAATGGGCGCAGATAGAGATTGAGCATCGCCTCATTCTCCACATACATACGCCGCAGTTCTCTTGATTTCTCACGCAGGCACTCCATCCATGCCTCCTGATCCTCCGTCTTATACAACGCTTCATTCAGCATTTCTTCCTGCTCGAGATTCTTATTGTATTTTTCAAAAAATTCTGTAATGTTTGCTCTGGTGACCATTGCAGCACCTCTCTACTTACTTTTACCCCTGACCAAAAGCTTATTTTCTTATTATTATACCTTATCCGTCTCACGCACTACAATACGCAAAGCGGACGAATGCAAAATTTTGCTGTACATTTTCCGGCCGTAATTCATAAAAAAGCGCCGATAAGCGGCGCCTTTTGTTTGTTTTATTAATTCATCATTTAATTATGCATAGAAAGTTAGATATTCTGTACTATTCCACAGCACCGATCAATTCCCTAATATCATTCACATGATACTTTTCCATGTATTTTTCAATACCCTCCACAATTTCCATCGTTGCACGAGGGTTCACAAAGTTCGCTGTACCGACAGAAATTGCAGTCGCTCCTGCAAGAATCATTTCGATTGCATCCTCAGCCGTCATAATTCCACCCATTCCGATGATCGGAATCTTAACGGCATGTGCCGTCTGGTACACCATTCGTACCGCAACCGGATGGATCGCAGGGCCTGACATGCCGCCTGTCTTATTTGCAAGTACAAATTTACGGCGGTTGATATCGATTTTCATTCCTGTGATCGTATTAATAAGTGATAACGCATCCGCTCCACCGGCTTCTGCCGCACGCGCCATCTCTGTGATATCCGTCACGTTCGGACTCAGTTTCATGATGACCGGCTGCCTGGCATGCTTCTTCATCTCACGGGTAATCGCTTCCACCGCTTTCGGATCCTGACCGAAAGCAATACCGCCTTCCTTTACGTTTGGACAGGAGATATTGATTTCCAGCATATCAACCGGCTCATCCGCAAGACGTTTTACCACTTCCACATATTCTTCTGTGGAATGTCCGCATACATTGACAATGATCTTCGTATCGTACTGCTTCAGGAACGGAATATCGCGCTTGCAGAACAATTCGATTCCCGGGTTCTGCAGTCCTACCGCATTCAACATGCCACCGTACACTTCGGCAACGCGAGGAGTCGGATTACCTGCCCACGGCACATTTGCAACACCTTTGGTCGTTACCGCACCGAGCTTATTCAGATCGGTAAACGCACTGTACTCTGCACCTGATCCAAATGTTCCGGAGGCAACCGTTACCGGATTCTTCCACTCGACTCCGGCAATATTTACTGACATATTCATTACAGTTCTACCTCCTTCGCGTTAAATACAGGGCCTTCTTTGCAGATACGTTTGTTTTTCACGTTTGAGTGTGCATCTTTATCGGTCGAATTGCAGACACATGCAAGACATGCACCGATTCCGCATGCCATACGCTCCTCCATGGATACATAGCACTCCATATTCTGCGCCTGGGCATACTGTTTTAATGCACGAAGCATCGGTGTTGGTCCGCACGTATAAATTATATCTGCATTTAAGTTTAGTTCACGAATGGCATCCAACACATTTCCTTTTGTCCCAACACTTCCATCTTCAGTTGCCGCGAACACCTCTCCCTGTTCCTGAAATTCATCCAGCAGGAACGTCTCTGCATTACGGTATCCCATGATCGTCTGAAATTCTGCGATACCGGATGCCTTTATCTCCTTTGCCAGCTGCAGCATCGGAGGAACTCCGATTCCGCCGCCGATCAAAAAGGCTTTCTTTCCCGGCTCCACGGTAAATCCGTTGCCGAGAGGGCCCATGATCTTAATGGTATCACCCGCCTGAAGTTTCGAAAACTCTTCCGTTCCGGTTCCTTCACCAGTCACACGATAAACAAGGCGAAGCGTTCCTGCTTCCCTGTCAATACCACACAGACTGATTGGACGCGGAAGAAGCTTACTCGCATCATTGCTGTATACCGATACAAACTGTCCTGCTTTCGCGTGTGCCGCAATCTCCTGTGTCTGTAATACCAAATCGAATATCCCGGCCGCAATCTGCTTCTGTGATACGACCGTTACATTCTCCTGAAATTTCTCACTCATACTTTGCTCCTATTTTCTCTACTTTGCTGCAAGTGCGCCTGCAATATCTGCGATCATATCCTGTACTGCAAGTCTGGATGCATCCGCAAAGTTCTCCGGTGTAATTCCCTGTTCCATGTACTTGTCCTGCTTGTAAGCGGCGATAATACCTCGTGAGGAATTAATGATCGCACCGAGTCCGTCTTCGTTAAAGAAGTGAACCAGATCCTTGCCCTGTCCTCCCTGTGCACCGTATCCCGGTACAAGGATAAACGACTTTGGCATGATCTTGCGGAGAATCTTACCCTGCTCCGGATACGTTGCTCCGACAACAGCGCCTACATAGCTGTAGGAATCACCCATGCAGTCAGCACCCCACTCGGCAACCTTCTCACCAACGATCTCATACAGAGGACGTCCGTCGATCAGGCGATCCTGAAATTCTCCGCTGGATGGATTGGATGTCTTAACCAGAATGAAGATACCCTTCTTTTCTTCCTTGCACACATCAACAAACGGCTTGATTCCGTCTGTTCCAAGATACGGATTGACGGTTGCGAAATCCTCATTGAATGTAGAGCAGCTCTTGCTTCCGATCTGTACCTTACCGAGATGTCCGGTCGCATAGGCCGAAGAAGTAGATCCGATATCGCCTCTCTTTACATCACCGATCACTACAAGATCCTTCTCATGGCAGTAGTCAACCGTCTTCTGAAATGCCTTCACACCCTCGATACCAAACTGCTCATACATTGCGATCTGCGGCTTTACTGCCGGGATCAGATCATAGGTTGCATCCACGATTGCTTTATTATACTGCCAGATTGCCTCTGCGGCTCCCGCAGGTGTCTCACCGAACTCTGCAAATGCAGCTTTTTGAATATGCTCCGGTACATAAGATAACATCGGGTCG
>CAVHWG010000043.1:0-33812 GCA_963639645.1 Firmicutes bacterium TM09-10
TCGCCCGGCACTCAAAGTGGAGATGCCGCCCTGCTCGGAGGAGATTGATATCTACGATGATCATGTTTATGTCATGTTTGAGTCTGCGGGAGAGAAGTATCTGGAAGGTACAGACGGGAAAGGCACAAGCCTTTCCCCGATAGACAAGATCCTTGTGATTCCGATGGATGAGTTTGATTGAGCTATCGCATTGCAAAAAGCGCCATCAGTTTCTGGACGCGCTGGCGCTCGGCTTCCGGCAGGTCTTTTGCTAACATTTCGCAGATGAGTTGAACTTCCGGTTTTGTGAAATCCAGATTTTGTGCTTTGGCCTGCTTCATGTTTGCCATAAGAAAAGGCATAATATCTTTTGAACTTGTCGGTTTGTTCTGCTGGGCAAAAGAGAGCAGAAACTGCATTTTTTCCGGACTCATATTGGCGAATGCCGGGTTCTGAAACAGAGATGAATCCATGATCGGTCCTCCTATAAATGATTCAGCATATCATAGTTATCCATAACACAGAACAGGTTCATGAGCGTGTCGATCGTTTCCTGTTCTTTCGGAGTGCAGTATTGGCGGATCGCACCGAGAATTGCACTTCTGCGGTCTGTGCCTTCGTTCAGTGCACATGCGGCAAGTGAACTGTCAGGTTTTGAAAATGTACTGTATGCATTGCGCATTTCCATATACTGGATCAGCATGGCGACCGGGCGCTGCGAACGTGCATCCAGAAAAGGCACGACCGACTTTAAAATCTGTACATTTTTTGTCTGAACGACATCATCATACGTAACGTTCGTTACATCTTCCATATGCCAAATTTCATATTCTTTTTCTTTCATCTTATGAGAATCAAAGCCAACGTATGCATATAATAAAGCAAAAAGATTATGGGTAAATTGATCATTGACGGAAAAAGCGTATACGAAGTGGATGAAGAATGCTTAAAAAAGCGCAAAGTACCACCGGAATGCAAGGTTGAAGAGGCACTTCGCAAACAGAGGGAGTCAAATGCAGACTTACAGCATAAATTAAAGTAAGAATTTTTCTGCGGTGCAATTATGAGACGGGTAAAACTGCTGGTGCACGCACATAATGTATATAAAAGCGGATACAACGGACACGGTGTGTGCGCTGTGATTTTAGATACGGGAGCGTATCTGCACAAAGATCTGCGTAAACAGATCCGGGGATTTCGGGATTTTACATCGCCAAGAGGCGAATGTTACGATGATAACGGACACGGAACGCACGTTGCCGGTATTTTCTGCGCGAATGGAAGCCGGCAGGGAATGGCGCCGGAAGCAAAAGTAATCGTACTCAAAGTGCTCGATCGAAGTGGTAACGGAAATACAAAGCGGGTACTTGAAGCTCTCGAATGGGTGGCAAAGAACAAGGCAATCTACAATATCCGTATCCTGAATTTTTCTGTTGGATTTCTTCCTGGGGCGGAGGACGAGGATGAGAAACAGATCCTTGAGAAGCTGGAACAATTGTGGGACGACAATGTGGTGGTTGTCGCTGCGGCGGGCAACAACGGACCGGGAAAGGGAACCGTAACCGTTCCGGGAATCTCGCGTAAGATCATAACAGTCGGAGCGAGCGATGACAACAGCCCGGGAAGAAATATGCCGCATGGATACAGCGGAAGAGGCCCGACCGGCTGTTGCATCGTAAAGCCGGAGATTGTTGCGCCCGGTACCAACATTCTGAGTCTTGATCATCGTGGAAACTATTATATCAAGAAAAGCGGAACATCGATGGCGACCCCGGTTGTGTGCGGGGCGATTGCTTTGGCGCTGCAAAAGAAACCAAATCTCAGACCCGAAGAAATAAAACTGGGATTGTGGCGCTCGGCGAGACCGGAACCACGTACCGGCGCCGCATGGGGGATTCTTGATGTTGATAATCTGATGGATTTGATATAAAATAATCCAATCGGAGGAAATACGTATGAAACGATTTGCCAGTAAACTTTTCAGTAAATTAACCATCGGTGTAATCATTATTATTCTACAGTTCAGCTGGTTTGTGTATCTGGTTTACAGTGCCAAGCGTTCAAGTTCCGCAGCCAATATGGTATTTCAGGTGTGCGCGGTTGCACTTGCTTTATACATTGCCAATAAAGATATGCGAACATCTTACAGGATGTCGTGGATTTTTCTTGTTCTGTTTTTACCGATATTCGGAATCCCGGCATATTTTATCTTTGGACGTTCCGAGATCGCAAAGCGTACGAGACGCAAGATGGAGGAAGTTGCGGATAAGGTAATGGATTACCGCGTGGAGGATACCGGGACGATCGAAGCGCTGCAACAGAACGATTTCTATGCTTTTCAGCAATCGTACTATATATCGTCCAAAGCTGGCTATCCGATCTACAGGGAAGAGGACAGCACGTACTATTCGTGTGGGGAAAAACTGTATCCCCAGCTTCTTGCTGATCTTAAGAGCGCAAGGCATTTTATTTTTCTGGAATATTTTATCATCGAGCAGGGGAAGATGTTCGATCCGATCGTCGATATCTTAGAACAAAAGGCAAAGGAAGGTGTTGAAGTCCGTCTGATCTATGATGATGTCGGCTGCATCCAGACACTTCCATCTAAATTTTATAAAGTATTGCAGGCGAAAGGCATCCATTGTGCAACATTTAATCCGTTCCGCCCGGTTCTTTCGATCATTATGAACAACCGTGATCATAGAAAGATTACCGTGATTGACGGTAAGATCGCTTACACGGGCGGTTTTAATCTTGCGGATGAATATATCAACGAAAAAGTGAAATTCGGTTACTGGAAGGATGCCGGAATCCGTCTGACCGGTGCATGTGTGTGGAATTTCACAAGTATGTTTCTGGAAATATGGGATTATATCACGAAATCAGAAGATGATTATGCCTTTTACCGTAAGGCGTCGATTCCGCAGCTCGGTGAGATCACAAGAGAACAGTTGCAGGTAAAACAATCGATTGCCACTTCCTATTCCCATGAAATTGAGCCGCATGTGACCGGTATGGGATTTGTACAACCGTACTGCGATTCACCTCTGGATCATGAGGATGTCGGAGAAAATGTTTATCTGAATCTGATCGAACATGCGAAACAGTACGTGTATATTTTTACGCCGTATCTGATCATCGGCTCGGAGATGACGACCGCTTTGATCAATGCGGCAAAATGCGGTGTGGATGTGAGGATCGTTGTGCCGGGAATTCCGGATAAGAAGCTCGTGTATCTTCTGACACAGGCAAATTTTGCACATCTGATCAAAGGTGGTGTCAAGATCTATAAGTATGCACCGGGATTCATTCACTCGAAGTGTTTTGTTGTGGATGATGTCTATGCGGCGGTAGGCACGATCAATCTGGATTACCGGAGTCTGTATCTGCATTTTGAGTGTGGAACGTTTATGTACCGAACAAAAGCGGTCATGCAGGTAAAGGCGGATGCGCTTGCTACGATCGATGAAAGCCTGCTTGTTACATTGTCCGAGTGTCAGAGCAAGAAACTGATCGTTCGTATGTTTATGGGGGCGCTTAAACTTTTTGCACCTTTATTGTAGGATGAAACAGAATGTGTGTTCTAAATATGGTATGACAAAATATACAAAATACTAAATATTGTAATTTGCTCTTGAAATTTCCACAATATCAAGTTAGAATAGGTTGTGTTGATGAAAGGGTAGATTATGGATCTGACTGTGAAATTACAGGTGTTTGAGGGCCCGCTGGACCTGCTTTTACACCTCTTGGACAAGAATAAAGTAAATATTTACGATATTCCGATCGTTGAGATTACGGCACAATATATGGAGTATATCGCCGAGATGAAACGACAGGATCTGGATGTGCTCAGTGAGTTTCTTGTGATGGCAGCAACGTTGATCGACATCAAGTCAAGAATGCTTCTTCCGTCCGATCCGGACAGTGAGGAGGAACAGGAAGATCCGCGTGCGGAACTGGTTCAGCAGCTTCTTGAATACAAAATGTATAAGTGCATGGCCTATGAACTCAAGGACCGGCAGATGGATGCACAGCGTGTGATGTTCAAGGAACCGACGATTCCGGATGAGGTGCTTGCTTATGAGGAACCTCTTGATATCGAGGAACTGGTATCAGACGTGACACTCGCCAAACTCAATGACATCTTTAAGAATATTATGAAGAAGCAGAAAGACAAGATCGATCCGCTTCGTTCAAAGTTCGGCAAGATCGAGAAAGAAGAAGTCTCGCTTGAAGATAAGATGACATATCTGGAAGAATATGCGACAACGCATGCACATTTCAGTTTCCGTGGACTGCTGGAAGCGCAGTCGAGCAAGGTTGAGATCATCGTAACATTTCTTGCGATCTTAGAGCTGATGAAGATGGGCAAGATCTTCATCTCACAGGAACATATCTTTGACGACATTAAGATTGATTCCAAGATCGCAGCATAACGGTTGAGGAATATATGGAAGAAAAAAATTATAAGGCAATCATAGAGGCAATTCTTTTTACCATGGGAGAATCTGTGGAACTTGAAAAGATTGCGGATGCAATTGAACTGGATAAGAAGACAACAAAGAAATTGATCAATGAGATGATGCAGGAGTGGAACGATGAGGGACGCGGCGTTGCGGTCATGGAACTTGACGGTGCGTACCAGATGTGTACGAGAACCGAGATGTATGAGTACCTGATCCGTATCGCAAAACAGCCGAAGCGAAGAGTACTTACGGACGTACTTCTTGAGACACTTTCCATTATCGCTTATAAGCAGCCGGTTACGAAGATGGAGATCGAGAAGATCCGCGGTGTATCTTCGGACCATGCGGTCAGCAAACTTGTGGAATACAATCTTGTGTGCGAACTCGGACGACTCGATGCGCCGGGCAGACCGCTTTTGTTCGGCACAACGGAGGAGTTCCTGCGAAGCTTCGGCGTCCATTCGGTGGATGAACTTCCGGTACTCAGTCCGGTACAGCTTGAGGAATTTAAGCAGGAAGCCGAAGAAGAAATGAATGTGCAGCTGGATATTTAAAATAAGATAATCATATACATTATGTAAAGATGATGTATATGGTTATTTTTTATGAAGAAAAAGTTGTTAAAATTTATCGTAATGTGTCTTGCTTCTGCACAGATATTGGGGATGGGTGCAACAATTTCCTCCGCTGAGGTAAGAAATGAGACAAAGAAAAATACCTCGGAACAAAAAACATTGAAGGAAAATCAGCTTTATTCGAAATCCTGTGCCCTGACGGATGGAGAAAGTGATCGCGTTTTATACGGGAAAGCGGCAGATACTCCACTTGCCAATGCGAGTACAACGAAGATCATGACCTGTATTCTTGCTCTGGAGGCGGGGAAAACGGATGAAGTGGTGACTGTGAGTGCAGAGGCTGCCGGACAGCCGAAGGTGCACCTTGGAATGAGCGAGGGAGAACAGTTCTATCTCAGTGATCTGCTCTATGGACTGATGCTCGAGTCCTACAATGACTGTGCGTATGCGATCGCGGAACATATTGACGGCTCTGTTGAGGCGTTTGCCGATCGTATGAATGAGAAAGCGAGAGAACTCGGCTGCACGGATACGCATTTTGTGACACCGAACGGACTGGATAATACGGATGAGGAGGGCGAGCATCATACCACGGCGGCAGATCTGTGCAGAATTATGAGTTATTGTACGTGGAAATCCTCACAGCATGAGACGTTTGTTGCGCTGACGCAGACAAGAAGCCATACATTTACAGATCTTGCCGGACAAAGTTTTACTGCATCAAACAAAAATGCATTTCTGGATATGATGGGATGTGCCGTGACCGGAAAGACAGGATTTACGGGGAAAGCTGGATATTGCTATGTGGCGGCGGCCGAGGAAGGGGGACGCAAATTCTGTATTGCACTTCTTGCTTGCGGATGGCCGAACAATAAGAATTATAAATGGGCGGATGCAAAGACACTTTTTCAGTATGGTCTGGATCATTATCATTTGTATGAAGGAACAGAGTCGGCTTTAAAGATTCCTCCGATGGAGATCGGCAGTGCCTACAGGCAGGCATGCCTTGAACAATGGGGAAAAAAGGTGACGCTGCCGCTTTATGTGGATGATCATGGGGATAAAATGACATTTTTGAAAGCGGATTGGGACGAGGCGGAAGTTGTGCGCTCGTTTTCAAAAATGGTAAAGGCTCCGGTGGAAAAAGGAGATAAACTCGGTGAAGTGTCTTACTGCGTCGGAGGACGTGAGATGTATACTTATGATATCTGTGCGGGAGAGAATGTGCTGCAATGGGATTTTACCGCGTTTTTACATGCTTTATGGATAAATCTTATTTTGTGAACGGGATGATGCAAAAAAGTACAATTTAATTAGTGAAAAATTTAACAATTACGGTTGAAATGAGGAGGGAAATGTTATACAATCACACTAGCGGAATTTTTTATTTTTTATAGATGGAGGGCATAAGATGAGTAGTAACAATGAAAACTTGGCAATGCAGCGTATTGCTAAGTTGGTCGATGAGAACAGCTTTATGGAAATCGGTTCTCTCGTAACAGCACGTAGCACAGACTTTAACCTGAGCGCTGCGAAGGCTCCTTCCGATGGTGTTATTATCGGTCATGGACTGATCGATGGTAATCTGGTATTTATTTACAGCCAGGATGCTTCCGTATTAAACGGAACAATCGGAGAGATGCACGCAAAGAAGATTGCTTCTGTGTATGATATGGCAATGAAGATGGGAGCACCTGTGATCGGTTTTATCGATTGTGGTGGAATTCGACTTCAGGAGTCTGTTGATGCATTAGATGGTTTTGGAACAATTTACGCAAAGGAAGTTGCAGCTTCCGGCGTGATCCCGCAGATCTGTGGAGTATTCGGCAATTGTGGCGGTGGACTTTCCGTTGTCCCTGCACTTTGCGATTTTACTTTCATTGAAGAGAGCAAGGGTCGTATGTTTGTAAATTCTCCGGATGCGATTGAGGGCAACCGCACCGAGAAGTGTGATACAGCCAGCGCAGCATTCCAGAGTGAAAACAGTGGATGTGTAGATTTCGTTGGATCAGAGGATGATATCATGGCTCAGATCCGCCAGCTTGTATGCATGCTTCCGGGTAACAACGACGGAGATGTATATACCGATGCATGTGAGGATGATCTGAACCGTGCATGCGAGAGTATGGAGGCTATGAAGGGGGATCCGAGATATCTTTTATCTGAGATCTCCGATGATCATGTATTCTTTGAGACAAAGGCTGACTTTGCGAAGAATATGGTAACCGGTCTCTTTAAGCTCAACGGAATGACCGTTGGTGCTGTTGCCAACTGCAGCGAAGTATACGATGCAGAGGGCAATAAGGCAGAGGAGTTTGAGCTTTCTCTGACTGCTAAGGGATGCAATAAGGCAGCTGAGTTTGTTCAGTTCTGTGATGCATTTTCAATCCCGGTTCTTTCCATTACCAATGTGAATGGATTTAAGAACTGTATGTGTTCCGAGAAGAATCTTGCAAAGGCGCTTGCAAGAATGACATATGCATTCGCAAATGCTACCTGTGCAAAGGTTGACCTGATCACAGGCGAGGCATATGGAAGCCCTTATGTACTTATGAATTCAAAGTCAATCGGTGCTGACATGGTATACGCATGGACAGATGCAAAGGTTGGTGCAATGGATTCAGCAATGGCTGCCAAGATCCTTTATCCGGAAGCCGGCGCAGAAGAGCTCAAAGAGAAAGCTTCCGATTATGAGAAGCTTCAGTCTTCAGTTGCAGCTGCTGCAGCAAGAGGCTATGTGGATCGCATTATCGATCCGGCAGATTCAAGAAAGTATCTTGTGGCTGCATTTGAGATGCTCTATACAAAATATGTAAATGAGCCGGAAAAGAAACACGGTACAAAGTAGAAAGGTGAAGTTTTATGAAGAAGAGAATTGCTTTGGCACTCAGCATGATCCTTATGGTTCTGATGCTTGGTGCCTGCGGAACAGATCCGACTACCGTGGATTACAACGGAAGTTCTTATGAAGATCTTCAGAATGACAGCAATACCAGCATCACAATGGTACAGCAGCTGGCTGCTCTGTTCAGCCAGAATGATATCACTGTTGATACTTTGGACAAAGATATCGCAGAGTCTTTAAAGACGAATTACGGTATTACGGACGAGCAGATCGAAGCATCCGATAAATGGATGGATGTAGAGAAAGAATTCGGTAACTATGTTGAGACCGAAGACGATACCTTTACGGTTGCAAAGTCCGGAAAGACACTGACCAGTGATGTCACCCTGAAGTTCGAAAAGAAAGATGTCGATTTCCAGGTAGTTTATGATTATTATTCAATGGAGATTACAGGTCTTACGGTTGAGCCTATTTATTCATTGGGACACAAGATGCAGAATGCAGCTTTGAATACCGTAATTTCTATGTCAGTCGTATTCGCAGTATTGATTCTGATCAGTTTATTGATCAGCTGCTTTAAGATCTTCCCGTATCTTGAGCAGAAGAAGGCAGCAAAGGCTGCAGGCACTGTGGAAGCCGCACCGGCACAGGATCAGATCGTATCTCAGATTTCACAGAGAGAAGAACAGCAGCTTACCGACGATACGGAGCTCGTAGCTGTTATTGCAGCTGCAATTGCTGCAAGCACCGGAACTTCTACAAGTGACTTTGTAGTACGTTCTATCAATAGAAGATAATTTTAGGAGGACTGAATTCATGAAGAATTATACAATTACAGTGAACGGTAACGTATATGACGTTACAGTAGAAGAGACTGGAAGCACACCTAGCGTTGCTGCACCGAAGCGTGCCGCATCTGCTGCACCGGCACCGGCTGCAAAGCCAGCTGCACCTGCTGCAGGAGCCGGAAGCATTAAGGTTGAGGCAGGAGCTGCCGGAAAAGTATTTAAGCTTACCAGGAACGTTGGTGATGCGGTAAAGAAGGGTGACGAGATCCTTGTTCTTGAGATCATGAAGATGGAGACACCTGTTGTTGCTCCTGAAGATGGAACAGTTGCCAGCATTAACGTAGCTGTTGGCGATTCTGTTGAGGCAGGTGCATTACTTGCAACTTTAAACTAGTCTAAGGAGGAATTCACTGTGAGTTATGTAGGCGAAACATTAACGAACCTCCTACATCAGACAGCCTTTTTCAACCTGACATGGGGCAATTACGTCATGATCGCTGTGGCGCTGCTGTTCCTGTATCTTGCAATTAAGAAAGGCTTTGAGCCGTTACTTCTTGTTCCAATCGCATTTGGTATGCTCCTGGTAAATATTTACCCGGATATTATCGCAAGCCCGGAACAGACAAGCAACGGTGTGGGCGGTTTACTTTATTACTTTTATACATTAGATGAGTGGTCAATCCTTCCGTCACTGATCTTCATGGGTGTCGGTGCGATGACAGACTTCGGTCCGCTGATCGCGAACCCGATCAGTTTTCTGATGGGAGCTGCTGCGCAGTTCGGTATCTTTAGTGCATACTTCCTTGCAATCATTCTTGGATTTAATGACAAGGCTGCCGCTGCTGTATCCATCATTGGTGGTGCGGATGGTCCGACATCCATCTTCCTTGCCGGAAAACTTGGACAGACTGGTCTGTTGGGACCGATCGCCGTGGCTGCATATTCTTATATGGCGTTAGTGCCGATTATCCAGCCACCTGTTATGAAACTGTTTACAACGAAGAAGGAGCGTGCGATCAAGATGAAGAACCTTCGTCCGGTCAGCAAACTGGAGAAGATCCTCTTCCCGATCGTCGTTACCGTTGTTGTCTGCGTACTTCTTCCAACGACAGCTCCGCTTGTCGGTATGCTGATGCTTGGTAACCTCTTCCGTGAGTCCGGCGTTGTCCGTCAGTTACAGGAGACAGCAAGTAACGCGCTTATGTACATCGTTGTTATCTTACTTGGTACTTCTGTCGGTGCGACAACAAGTGCTGAGGCATTCCTGAATGTAAGTACCATCAAGATCGTTGTATTAGGTCTTATCGCATTCATAGTTGGTACCGCTGCGGGTGTCTTATTCGGTAAGCTGCTCTGCTGGATCACCAAGGGCAAGATCAATCCTCTGATCGGTTCTGCCGGTGTATCTGCGGTTCCTATGGCTGCCCGTGTATCACAGAAGGTTGGTGCTGAAGAAGATCCTACCAACTTCCTGCTGATGCATGCGATGGGACCAAACGTTGCCGGAGTTATCGGTACTGCAGTTGCTGCAGGATGCTTTATGGCAATCTTTGGAATTTAGTTTGAATTAATTTAGGAGGATTATCATGTCAGAAATAAAGGCAAAGCCGGTAAAAATTACCGAGACAATCTTACGTGATGCGCATCAGTCCATGATCGCTACACGTATGACGACGGAGCAGATGCTTCCGATCGTTGACAAGATGGATAAGGTTGGCTACCACGCAGTAGAGTGCTGGGGGGGAGCTACTTTTGATGCATCTCTTCGTTTCCTGAAAGAAGATCCATGGGATCGTCTTCGCAAGTTAAGAGCCGGATTCAAGAATACAAAGCTCCAGATGTTATTCCGTGGACAGAATATCTTGGGATATCGTCCATATGCGGATGACGTTGTAGAGTACTTTGTTCAGAAGTCAATCGCAAACGGAATCGATATCATCCGTATTTTCGATTGTTTAAATGACCTTCGTAACCTTCAGACAGCTGTTACCGCTGCAAACAAGGAGAAGGGACATGCTCAGGTTGCATTATCCTATACATTAGGCGATGCTTACACCTTAGAGTATTGGACGGATATGGCAAAGAGAGTTGAAGATATGGGTGCAAACTCATTATGTATCAAAGATATGGCCGGACTTCTGGTTCCATACAAGGCAGATGAGCTTGTTAAGGCATTAAAGGAAGTTGTTGATATTCCGATCGAACTTCATACACATTATACTTCTGGTGTTGCTTCTATGACTTACCTTAAGGGTGTTGAGGCAGGATGTGATATCATTGATACTGCAATGTCTCCATTCGCACTTGGAACAAGCCAGCCGGCAACAGAAGTTATGGTTGAGACCTTTAAGGGAACTCCATACGATACAGGACTGGATCAGAATCTTCTTTCTGAGATCGCTGATTACTTCCGTCCGATGCGTGATGAAGCGCTTGAGAGCGGACTTCTTAATCCGAAGGTTCTCGGTGTTAATATCAACACATTACGTTATCAGGTACCGGGTGGTATGTTATCCAACATGATCTCCCAGCTCAAGGAGCAGGGCGCTGAAGATAAGTACGAGGAAGTTCTTAAGGAAGTTCCGAGAGTACGTAAAGATCTTGGTGAGCCACCGCTTGTTACACCTTCTTCACAGATCGTTGGTACACAGGCTGTATTTAACGTATTGATGGGAGAGAGATACAAGGTTGCTACACAGGAGACCAAGGGAATCCTCGAAGGAAAGTATGGTCAGACAGTTAAGCCGTTCAATCAGGAAGTTGTTGATAAGGTTCTTACTCCGGAGGAGAAGGCTTCTGCAATCACCTGCCGTCCGGCAGATCTGATCGAGCCGGAACTTAGCAAGATTGAAGAAGAGATGAAGCAGTATAAGCAACAGGATGAAGATGTATTATCATATGCATTATTCCCACAGGTTGCTACTGAATTCTTCAAGTACCGTGAAGCTCAGCAGACCGGTGTTGACGCAAAGGTTGCTGATGCAAAGAACGGAGCTTATCCTGTTTAGAATTTCTTGCAAGATTTTTATTGGAATTTTCAAAAAAGTTCGCTGTCTTTTGATAGCGGACTTTTTTGTTGCTTGCATTTATCTGCCAAAGTGTTACAATCAAATGCAGTGACTGTTTGTCAAAAACATGCAAGGAGAGGGTCTGGTTATGTCGAATACCAATGATCTGTTGAATCGGATCAATAATCATTACAGTTCTATGAGCAAGGGACAGAAATTACTTGCTACTTATATTACCGATAATTATGACAAGGCGGTTTTTCTTACCGCTGCGAAGATGGGGGAGACGGTTGGTGTCAGTGAATCAACGGTCGTTCGTTTTGCAACTTTTCTTGGGTATAAGGGATATCCGGAATTTCAGAAGGCACTGGAAGAACTGGTGCGTAATAAATTAAATTCCATTCAGCGAATGGAAGTGACTTATGGAAGGATCAGTCAGTCGAAGATCCTTGAGACTGTGTTGCAGTCGGATGCGGACAAGATTAAGACAACACTTGAAAAGATTGATCACAATGCATTTGAACTTGCGGTATCAACGATCCTTGAGGCAAAGAATATCTATGTGGTCGGAATTCGAAGCTGCGCGCCGCTTGCAAGTTTTCTTGCTTTTTATCTGACACTCATGTTTGATAATGTTCATCTTCTGACGACGAACAGTTCGAGCGAACTGTTTGAGCAGATGGTCAGGATCGGTCAGGAGGATGTGATCGTCGGAATCAGTTTTCCGCGTTATTCGATGCGTACATTAAAAGCGTTGGAGTTTGCCAATAATCGTAGTGCCAAGGTTATCACGATCACGGACAGCGTGCATTCGCCAATGAATCTGTATTCCTCCTGCAATCTGATCGCAGACAGTGATATGGCATCAATCGTGGACTCACTGGTTGCACCGCTCAGCGTGATCAATGCGCTGGTTGTTGCTTTATGTATGAAGAAGCAGAAGGAAGTGGCGGGAACACTCACCATGCTGGAAGATATCTGGAATGAATATCAGGTATATGAGAATGATGAGATCAATTATATTGATGATTCCATCAAAGTACATTATGCAAAATTAGAGGATATTGATGAATGAGTAAAGTGATCGTGATCGGTGGTGGTCCTGCCGGTATGATAGCGGCGTATGCTGCCGCGAGCGTGGGACACAAAGTGACACTTTTGGAGCAGAATGAAAAACTTGGCAAAAAGCTCTATATTACAGGAAAAGGGCGCTGTAACATAACCAATGCATCGGATATGGACAATCTTTTTGCAAATGTAATGAGCAACCGGAAGTTTTTATATAGTGCTTTTTATACGTTTGATAATGAACAGGTTATGAATTTCTTTGAAAATCAGGGGTTGTATACGAAGGTGGAGCGCGGTAACCGTGTGTTCCCTGTGTCGGATCATTCTTCGGATGTGATCACTGCATTAAGCCGTGCGTTGAATGCGCAAAATGTGGATGTACATTTGCATACAAAAGTGCAAAGTATTCTGGTTTGTGATGAAGCAGTCTGTGGAGTGAGTCTGTTCAACGGAAAAACGCTGGATGCAGATGCTGTCATTGTGGCGACCGGAGGTATTTCTTATCCTTCGACCGGTGCGACCGGAGACGGATACCGGATGGCGGAGGAGAGCGGACATAAGCTGGTCAAAAGCACACCTTCGCTTGTGCCGTTTGAGACAAAAGAAGAATGGGTGAAGGAGCTTCAGGGATTATCACTGCGCAATGTGACCGTTTCCATATATAATGGGAAAAAGAAGTTGTATGAAGATTTCGGCGAGATGCTTTTTACACATTTCGGGGTGAGCGGACCGCTGATTCTTTCGGCAAGCGGAATGATCAAGCCGGGATTGTTCGGGAATGAATTGGATATGTATGTTGATTTAAAGCCGGCGCTCGACGCGGAGCAGCTTGATAAGCGGGTTTTGCGTGAGTTTGATGTTGCAATGAATAAACAGTTTAAGAATGTGATCGGATCGCTGATGCCGGCAAAACTGGTTCCAGTAATGATCCGCTTGTCGGAAATTGATCCGGATAAGAAAGTTCATGAAGTATCGCGAGAGGAACGTCAACGCCTTGTCGGCCTTTTGAAAAAACTTCCGATGACAGTTATCGGACTGCGTGGATGGAATGAGGCAATCATAACGAAGGGCGGGGTGTCGGTAAAGGATATCAATCCTTCTACGATGGAATCAAAGAAAGTGAAGCGTTTATATTTCTGCGGTGAAGTGCTGGATCTGGACGCTCTGACCGGCGGTTATAATCTGCAGATTGCCTGGTCGACAGGATATCTTGCAGGCATTTCGATTGAAGAATAAAGCGACAGCTTATATTAATGGATTTATAAAAATTGAAAATAATAACGTATAAGGAGAAAATTTATGGCTTATAATATTGCAATTGACGGACCGGCAGGAGCCGGAAAAAGTACGATCGCCAAGAAACTTGCGACAGATCTCGGATATGTATATGTAGATACCGGTGCAATGTATCGTGCAATGGCATACTATTTCCTGCAGAACGGAATCGATGCGAAGGATGAGGCTGCGATCGCTGAGGCGTGTCCTAAGGTTGATGTCACGATCAAGTATGTGGACGGGGAGCAACAGGTTATCTTAAATGGAGAGAATGTAAATAGTGTGATCCGCAAGGAGGAAGTTGGCAATATGGCGAGTGCAACCAGTGTTTACCCGGTTGTCCGCACAAAACTGGTTGATCTGCAGAGACAGCTTGCAGCACATGAAAATGTGATCATGGACGGAAGAGATATCGGAACAGTTGTGCTTCCGAACGCAAATGTAAAAATCTATCTGACTGCCAGCTCGAAAGTGCGTGCGCAGAGAAGATACGACGAGTTGACTGCGAAAGGTGCAGCGTGTGATATTGATGCTATTGAAAAAGATATCATCGATCGTGATTACCGTGATATGCACCGCGAGACATCACCGCTCAAGCAGGCGGAGGATGCCGTACTTTTGGATTCTTCGGATCTGGATATCGACGGTGTGGTCGCAGCAATGAAAAAGATTATTGAAGAGGCATAATATGAAAAATGTTACAGTTGCAAAAAGCGCCGGTTTCTGCTTCGGGGTGAAACGCGCAGTCAATATGGTGTACGGTGAGGCGGATGCTTCGGATACTCCGGTATACACCTATGGTCCGATCATTCATAACGAAGAAGTTGTGCGTGATCTCGAGGAAAAGGGTGTTTGTGTGATCCGAGATCTTGACGAACTGGAACATTTGCCGAAGGGCAGGATCATCATCCGTTCTCACGGAATCAGTAAGGCAGAACATGACAGGATGCAGTCTTATGGCTTTGAAATTCTGGATGCAACCTGTCCGTTTGTTCTTAAGATTCATCGTCTTGTCGGAGAATACAGCAGCAAAGGATATACGATCGTGATCGCCGGAAACCATGAACATCCGGAGGTGGAAGGCATTATGGGATGGGTGGAAAATCAGCCTGTTTATACAGTTCAGACGGCGGAAGATATACAAAATCTAACGATTTCGCCGGATGAAAAGGTGTGTTTTGTGGCACAGACGACATTTAACTACAATAAATTTCAAGAATTAGTTGAAATTATAATGAAAAAAGGTTATGATATAATTGTTTTAGATACAATTTGCAATGCGACGGAAGAAAGACAGGCGGAAGCACGTACGATCGCCGGTCAATCGGAAGCGATGATTGTGATTGGGGACAAGCATAGCTCCAATACACAGAAGCTGTATGAGATATCTAAAAAAGAATGTGCAAATACTTACTATATACAAACGAGTAAAGATATGGATTATCGTCAGATAAGTTCCATCAATAACGTAGGTATTACCGCAGGGGCTTCAACCCCAAACTATATCATCGAGGAGGTTTCAAAGAATGTCAGAAATGAGCTTTGAACAAATGTTGGAAGAATCTTTAAAAACAATAAGAAATGGAGAAGTGGTAGAAGGTACCGTTATTGATGTAAAGCCTGATGAGATCATTTTGAACATCGGTTATAAGTCAGATGGAATCATTACACGTAATGAATATACAAATGAGCCAAATGTTGACCTTACTACAGTTGTCAAAGTTGGCGACACTTTAGAAGCTAAAGTTGTTAAGGTAAATGATGGTGAAGGACAGGTTCTTCTTTCTTACAAGCGTCTTGCCGCTGAAAAGGGAAGCAAGAGATTAGAGGAAGCTTTCGAGAATCAGGAGATTCTTAAGGCAAAAGTAAGCCAGGTACTTGCTGGTGGTGTATGTGTGATCGTAGACGAGACAAGAGTATTTATTCCTGCAAGTCTTGTATCTGACACATATGAGAAGGATCTTACAAAGTTTAAAGATCAGGAGATCGAGTTCGTAATTACTGAGTTTGATCCTAGAAAGAGAAGAATTATTGGTAACCGTAAGACTCTTCTTGTTGCTAAGAAGGCTGAGTTACAGAAAGAATTATTCGCTAAGATCGCAGTTGGTGATGTGATTGAAGGAACCGTTAAGAACGTTACCGATTTCGGTGCATTCATCGATTTAGGCGGTGTGGACGGATTACTTCATATTTCTGAGATGTCTTGGGGAAGAGTTGAGAACCCTAAGAAGGTATTTACTGTTGGACAGCAGGTTCGCGTATTTATTAAGAGCATCAATGATACAAAGATTGCACTCAGCATGAAGTTTGAGGATGAGAATCCTTGGAATGGTGCAGCTGAGAAGTATGCAGTTGGCAACGTTGTTAAGGGCAAAGTTGCTCGTATGACTGATTTTGGAGCATTCGTAGAGCTTGCTCCTGGTGTTGACGCATTGCTTCATGTTTCACAGATTTCTCACGAGCATGTTGAGAAGCCAGCCGATGTACTTAAGATCGGTCAGGAAGTAGAAGCTAAGATCGTTGATTTCAATGAAGAAGATAAGAAGATCAGCTTAAGCATTAAAGCTTTAACTGCTCCTGTAGAGGATGCAGAGGACGCTTCCGAATCAGAAGAGTAATTGAAAGTATGATAAGAAAGAAGTTGTCAATATTGGCAACTTCTTTTTTTTGACACAAGGGAGAAGGGGTATGTTTGAAGATTACGAGAGATTTAAAAAGGATGTATATCTCCTTACCAAGATCGATCTGAATTTCTACAAAGAAAAACAGATGCGCCGTAGAATCAATGCAATTGCCACGAAAAACGGATGCGATGATTATCCGGAGTATACACGGATGCTCAAGAATGATCCGGAAAAATTTGAACAGTTCGTCAACTTCCTGACGATCAATGTGTCGGAGTTTTATCGTAATACGGATCAGTGGGAGCTGATGGATAAGACGGTTATTCCGAAATTATTAAAGGAACAGGGAAGAACATTAAAAATCTGGAGTGCTGCATGTTCCACAGGAGATGAGCCGTATTCACTGGCAATGGCTTTCTCGAAGCATATTCCGTTATCAAATATTCAGATTACGGCAACGGATATTGATAAACAGGTTCTTGCAAAAGCACAGGTAGGACTCTACAATGAGAAAAGTATTTCCGGTGTGCCGGATGACTTGAAACGCAAGTATTTTACCAAGGTAGGTAATTCTTATCAGATATCGGATCAGATTAAGAAATGTGTTACATTCAAGGAACATAATCTTTTAAAGGATCCGTATCCGCATGGTTTTGACATGATCTTATGTCGAAACGTAGTGATCTATTTTACCGAAGAAGCGAAGGATATGATCTATCAGAATTTTCAGAAGTCGTTAAAGCCACACGGTGTGTTGTTTATCGGAAGTACTGAGCAGATTACGAATTATCGTGAGTTTGGCTTTGAACGCATGAGCAGTTTCTATTTTGAGAAAAAAGTATAATTAGATTAAAAATGAAGGCCTTCTTTCATCGATAGGATCGATGGATGAAGGCCTTTTTGCGTCTGAAAACATTTAATAACAGGGATACGCAGAGAAAGAACCGTGAATTTGTACAAAAATAGGAAACTAAAATTGGTAATTCGGTTTCTTGACTCTTGTATTGAATCTGATAAAATAAAACTACGGAAACTGAATACTTAAAAATAGTTTCCAAAGGAGGAAGATACAGATTGGCGAGTGAAAATCGTGAAAAAATTCTGGAAGCAACACTGAAAGTTTTTAATCAAAAAGGATTGAAGTTTACAATGGATGACATTGCTGCAGAACTTGGTATGAGTAAGAAAACCATATATGCGGCATTTAGGGATAAAGAATCTATGTTCCTTGGAATGGTGGATTATTGTTTTGACAGAATCAAAGTTCAGAAAGAACTGGTTTTGGAGGATGAAGCACTTTCTACGACCGAAAAGCTTCGCAAAGTGCTTGGAGTTATGCCGGAAGGCTACAAGGAGATTGATTTCGGAAAACTTTATGTGTTGAAAGATAAATATCCGAAAATCTATCGGCAAGTAGAAGCAAGGCTTGAAACGGGATGGGAAGGCGTGATGCTTCTTATCGAGCAGGGAATTGATGAGGGTGTACTCAGACCAATCAATACCTGTATCTTAAAGACCATGATGGAAGCAACGCTTGAGCAGTTCTTCCAGCGGGATGTACTGGTCATGAATCATATTTCATATAACGATGCCTTGCAGGAAGTTGTGGATATATTGATACAGGGAATCGTAGAGCAGGAGGTATAACGATGGAACGTTCCAAAGAGATTTTTGGCAACAAAATGAGCGATGCAGCGTATCGTAAGGCTGTTCGCTCCAAAAAGAAATTTTATCACAAATTTGGTGATGACCATGAGGCGGATTATCCGGTAAAAATCGTTAAGAATGCGTATATCGGAGATTCCCTTGGTGTCAACAACATTTTAGTCGGAGATTTAAAACAGAATGCACATTATGATGCCGCAAGAGGTACCGAATTTCTTCCGTTTGACCGGGAGAAAGGCATCATTGTCGGAAATATCCGTATGGGATTCGGACATTACCGCATCTCGATGGCGATGGCTTCAGCGGCACATGCTTTAGGCTATACGCCGTACTGGATGGATTTAAATTCATACGGACAGACAAGCTGTACAAAGGTGATCGATGCACAGAACCAGTTGTATTCACTGGGATCGCGTCTGTCGAAGAATGCGCTTTTTAACAAGCTGGTGTGGGAACCGATGAATTACGAGGGCTTTCGAAGCCTTACCTACAACTGTTCGGATCAGAAGAATGCAGAAATTATGGCTGCGGTATATAAAAATGTTCCGAAGGATATTCCGTTGATCGGTACGCATGTGTGGCCGGCGCAGGCTGCGGTGCATGCGGGTATGAAATATGTGGTCAATGCGATCCCGGACAACTGGCCGATGGCACTCCATCTGGCGGAAGGCAGTATTCACACGATCCAATGTCACAATTCTTATCTGGGATACCGCGTTTTAAATGGAATGAACAAGAAAAACGTCAATCAGCCGATGCCGGAGAAGGATCTGATCTACACCGGACATTATATCGATCATGAGATCGCCTCGAATATTGAGGCGGACTGCAAGGCACGAATCGACCGGAAGAAAAAGAAGAAACCGATCCGCTTTTTCCTGACGATCGGCGGAGCCGGTGCACAGAAAGAAATCTTTGCTGCGATCATCCAATACCTGCTTCCGTATATCCGAAAAGGAAAAGCAGTGTTGTACGTCAATGTCGGGGATTACCGCAATGTATGGGATTCCCTGCTTGCGGAGATTCCACAGATGAAGGAGTTTGCAACCGAGCATTTTGATAACTGGAGTGAAACAGAAAGTTTTGCGGCAAATGCTTTGGAGGAAGACTATGAGATTCGCGGAATTCACGGATTCTGGCATAAGAATATCTTTGAGGCAGTCTACTGTACAAATCTTCTGATGCGAAGTTGTGATGTGCTTGTGACGAAACCGAGTGAGTTGGCATTTTATCCGGTTCCGAAGCTTTTTATCAAGCGTGTCGGAAAACATGAGATGTGGGGTGCGATTCATTCTGCGGAAGTGGGAGACGGAACGCTTGAATGCAGAGATATTCCGCACACGTTACAGATGATCGATCTGTTTATGAAGGAAGAAGGTCTGCTTGTATCGATGTGTGAAAATATTATGACAAACAAACAGACCGGATTATACGATGGGGCTTATAAAGTTGTTGAGACGGCGATGAAACAGAAGGAGGGGCAATTATGAAACTTAAGACAGGACAAAAAGCGGCATTCGGATTTGGAGCATTTGGAAAAGACGTTGTCTACATGCTGATTTCCTCTTACCTGTTGTATTACTACAATGTGGTTCTTGGAATGAGCAGTGTATTTATCGGAACGGTGATGATGGCGGCACGTGTGTTTGATGCGTTCAATGACCCGATCATGGGTATCATTGTGGCAAAGACAAGAACACGGTGGGGAAGATTCCGCCCCTGGATTCTTGCAGGAACGGTGCTAAATGCGGTAACGATTTATGCACTGTATGCGACACCGGAATCCATGGGGGATTCTGCGCAGAGAATCTGGCTGATCGTATTTTATTTTGCATGGGGTATTACTTACACATTGATGGATATTCCGTTCTGGTCCATGATTCCGGCAATTACGGAACCGGGAAGTGACCGCGAAGGTCTGTCTTCTCTTGCGAGAACCTGTTCCGGAATCGGCGATGCAATCCCGACGGTGCTTACGATGACGATCGTTCCGATCCTTTCTGCAAGTTCTGCGGTTGCGGATTACAGGATCGGTTTCCGCTGGTGGGCACTGATCGTTGCAATCGTATTTGTGATTTCGGAAGTGGTCTGTGTGCTGAATGTGCCGGAAAAGCCAATCGAGACGGTGGCTCCGACTTCGAGTGTCGGTCAGATGTTCCGCACGCTATTTGCCAATGATCAGGCAATGACCGTTGTGGCATCGATTATTCTGGTATATACTTCGGTAAATATCTGCGGTAATCTGGTACTTTATTTCTTCCAGTTTGATGTTGGAAACGAGGGTGCTTACTCGATCTTTGCAGCGGTTGCATTTGCGGCACAGGTGCTTGTGATGATGATCGTTCCTGCACTTCGTAAAAAATTCACAAAGGCGCAATTGTTCGTATTCGGATTTCTAATTCAGATTGCAGGATTTATTGTAATTCTTGCGATGGCATTCGGTGGTATGTACACACCACAAAACTGGTATATTTTATGCCTTCCGGGCGTAATGATTTACCTCGGATATGGAATGCAGAATGTAATCATGACAATCTTTTTGTCTGATTCGGTCGACTACGGAGAAGTCAAGAACCATACGCGCGAGGAGTCGGTTATCTTTTCGATGCAGACATTTACGGTAAAACTTGCTGCAGGACTCGCAGTGTTCCTTGCAGGTATTGTGGTGGATATTATCCATCTTGACACAAGTGCTGCCGTGCAGGCTGAGAGCACTCTGGTACAGCTTCGTATGTGGATGACGATCCCGGCAATACTGCTTCTGATCGCTGGAATCATCGTGTTTAAGAAGTGTTACAAGCTGGATGACAGGAAGATGGAAGAAATCAAGAAACAACTTGAGGAGAAATAAATGATTCGTGTTTGGAATAAGACGTTTGTATTAGAAACGGAGCGTACGACTTACTGTTTTCAGGTTTTGGAAACCGGACAGTTGGAACATCTGTATTACGGAAGTAAATTGTTTATTGACGGGGAGGAGGATGTGCTTCCCCTTGCAGAAAAGCATGCATTTGCGCCGGGAAATACGATACTGTATGATAACGATCATCCTGCATATTCGCTTGAAGATATGCGCCTTGAGATGTCCTCGCTCGGCAAAGGTGATGTGCGTCAGCCGTTTGTGGAGATCGTGTATCCAAATGGTGCTGCTACAAGTGACTTCGTGTTTGATACTTATGAGACCGCAGAGGAAAAACTTGCTCTTACAACACTTCCAAGTGCATACGAAGAGGAATATGCGGTGCAGGAACTGATCGTTACGCTGCGTGATAAAAATTATGATCTGAAACTTGAACTGCATTACGGTGTATTTGAGGCACGGGACGTGATCACGCGTTCTGCCAGGCTGATCAACAACGGAGAACAGCCGGTTACATTAAAACGGTTGATGAGCCTGCAGCTCGATGAGATCGGCGAAGACTTTATATTTACAACATTTGGCGGAAACTGGGCAAATGAGATACACCGGAATGATCATAAAGTCTGCATGGGCAAGATTGTAAACGCGTCCGTTACCGGTACATCCTCAAGCCGCGCCAATCCGTTTGTGATGCTGGCAAAAGAGAATACAACAGAAGATGCAGGCAGTTGTGTCGGTTTAAATCTGATCTACAGTGGAAATCACTATGAGTGCTGCGAATATTCCGCTTTTGGCAAAACGCGTCTGACTTGTGGTATCAATCCAAGTGGATTTTCATTTCAGGTAGGCGCGGGAGAGCTGTTTGAGGCTCCGGAAGCGGTCCTTACTTATTCAGATGACGGTTACAATGGGATGAGCCGGAACATGCACACCTTTGTGCGTGAATGCATTGTGAGAGGTAAGTGGAAAAAAAGAGAGCGACCGGTTCTTTTGAACAGTTGGGAAGCTGCTTATTTTGATATTAACGAGCGTAAACTGTTAAAACTTGCGAAAGCCGGGAAAGAGGTCGGCATCGAACTGTTTGTGATGGACGATGGCTGGTTCGGAGATCGAAACGATGACAAGACTTCACTCGGAGACTGGTATGTCAATCCGAAGAAGCTTCCGAACGGTGTCAGCGGGCTGTGCAAAAAAGTGAATGATCTCGGACTTGATTTCGGTATCTGGGTAGAGCCGGAGATGGTAAACGTAGAAAGCAGACTGTATCGGGAACACCCGGATTGGGCGATGGATATTCCGGGAAGCAACCATGCCGAGGGTCGCAATCAGCGCATGCTTGATCTGGCAAATCCTGAGGTTGTGGATCATATGATCAAGGAGATGAGTGATCTTTTTTCAAGTGCCAATATCACTTATGTGAAGTGGGATATGAACCGTATCGTATCGGATGTCTATTCGAGATATCTTTCACCGGAGCGACAGGGAGAGACGATGCACCGGTATCTGCTTGGCCTGTACCGCATGATGGAGATGCTCACAAAGCGTTTTCCGGACATCCTGTTTGAGGGCTGTGCGGCTGGAGGCAACCGGTTTGACCTTGGAATCTTATGCTTTTTCCCGCAGATCTGGGCAAGTGATGACACAGATGCGGTGTACCGCGTCAATGGAATGACCGGCTACAGTTACGGTTATCCGATGTCCGTGATCGGCGCACATGTCTCGGAATGCCCGAATCATCAGACACTTCGAACGACACCATTAGAAACCAGATTTGCGGTTGCAGCGTTTGGCGTGTTGGGATACGAATGCAATCTCTGTGATATGAAGAGGGAAGAACTTGAGGAGATCAAGGCACAGATCTCGTTGTACAAAGAATGGAGAAAAGTGTTACAGTTCGGCACTTTTTATCGCGGAAGAAACGGAAATCTTCATGAATGGACCTGCGTGAGTGAGGATCAGACGTGTGCGGTCGGTATGATCATGCAGGAACTTATGCAGCCGAACCATCCGACGGAACAGTATTTCCCTAAGGGATTGTCTGCATCGATGCGCTATGAGTTAAATAACCGTCCGATGCGTTATGACATCCGCGGATTCGGTAGTCTTGTCAATACGGTATCACCGATCCATATTAAGCAGGATTCCATTGCGCATCAGATTCTTGCAAAATGCATAACGATGCCGGGAGAGACGGAACATTACCGTGCGTCCGGTTCCGTTTTGATGAGCGGTGTAAAGCTTGCACAGGGATTTTCGGCGACCGGATATAATGAAAACACACGGTATTTTCCGGATTTTGCCTCACGCATGTATTTCATGAAACAGATCTAGCATTTATTTTTTGGTCGTAAACATATATTTTAGAATGTGATCCACGTAGCGGCGGAGCATGACATCCGAACTGCAGAAATCTTCGGTCAGTTCAAAGTAACTGAATTTATCCTTGTATTCCTTTCGGAATTCCGGCTGCATCACGCTGGTATTCTGCGGAAGGAATGCAGAGGATTTACGGGTGTAACAGTTCGCCGCGCGTGCATTTTCACGGAAATCTTTATCCACATAGGAAGCAACACTTTTGTGGATTGCCATATCTTCCTGCGGAAGATAATAGTAGTCCATGTAATTCGGATAGAAATAGTGCAGCTCACCCTCATAAATCGGAACGCGGATGGAGGTTCGTGTTTTGGAGATCATCAGATAGAAATCCGAAAGTTTATGAGAGATGCGCTTGGGAACCGGGTAATCATTCTGCATCGTGATGATCAGTTCCTGACCGCTTCTGCCGTCAAACGCATGGTAGGTATCCACTCGGGTGGATAAAAGCGTGTATTGTCCGTTGAAGATTTCAAGATACGAGAGTATCGGAAGCAGATCGATCATGCCGATGACATCTTCGTAGTTGTGAAGATGTAACAGCTGATAAGCTTCTTCATTCGGATGTCGGACATACTCGTGATAGACGTTGATCAGCTCACCGCCGGTCTGTCTGTCATTGCGGGAAAGTCCTAAGAATGCTTCGATGGTTTTCTGCTTATAGTTCGGTAGCTTTAATAAGAATTTCAGTTCAGACACCGATTTAAAGATATCAAGATAATTGTACTGTTTAAAGTGTTCCCGGATATCATACTGGTCACATTTGGCTTTTAGAAAAGGAACATCAAAACCGACACCGTTAAACGAAATAATGGTGTCATACTGGTTTATAATTTCGATAAACGCGTTCAATATTAAGCGCTCTTCTTCCGGTTTCTCTGCAAAAAACTGGTCAACGCAAATGTATTTTCCGCTTTTTCTTGCGAGACCGATCATATAAAGGGTTGAGGTGGCAGGGGAAAAGCCTGTCGTCTCGATGTCAAAGAAAATGGATTGATCGTCAAATATAAGGTCCGTAAGCGGATCCTGTTTGATATAAAGTTCTTCTTTGTGTGTGCTTTTCATGCGCTGCTCCTTTGCCTTTTTCTGCAAATATTCTACCATATTTCCTGTTTTTCGTCACGTTTTCTTGTACGAAAAAGAATACACGATATTGAGAAAAAAATATAAAAACTGATTTAAAATCTGTGGGAAAGTGCTATAATCTAGTTGTTAATGTGTCAGAAACTATAACGTTTCGACAAATAATTATAGGAAAGAGGGCACAAAGATGGGTTTGAAAACATTTAAAGGCGGCGTTCATCCGTATGAGGGCAAAGAACTTGCCAAGGATGCGCCAATCAAAGAAGTTCTACCCAAGGGAGAATTGGTATTTCCGTTGTCTCAGCACATCGGAGCACCAGCAACCCCAATCGTCGCTGTAGGTGATACGGTACTTAAGGGACAGAAGATTGCAGAAGCGGGCGGCTTCGTATCTTCTCCGGTCTATTCGTCTGTATCCGGTACAGTGAAGAAAATTGAACCGCGGCGTGTCGCTGTGGGAGATATGGTCAATTCGATCGTCATTGAGAGCGATGATGAGTTCAAGGAAGTTGACTATCAGGCAGTCGATGATGTGACGGCTTTATCAAAAGAGGAGATCATTAACAGAGTCAAAGAGGCTGGAGTTGTCGGAATGGGTGGCGCAGGTTTCCCTACACACGTTAAACTTTCTCCGAAGGAGCCGGAAAAGATTGAGTACATCATTGCAAACTGTGCGGAGTGTGAGCCGTATCTGACTGCAGATTATCGCAGAATGATGGAGAATCCGGAAGAGTTGGTTGCCGGAATGAAGATCATTCTTCAGCTGTTCGACAACGCAAAGGGGGTATTCGGCGTAGAAAATAATAAGCCGGATTGTATCGCCAAGTTAAAAGAACTGGTAAAAGATGAGCCGCGTATGGAAGTATGTGAGCTTATGACAAAGTATCCACAGGGTGGTGAGCGTCAGCTCATCTATGCCGTAACCGGCAGAGCTATCAATTCCAAGATGCTTCCGGCCGATGCGGGATGTATCGTGGACAACGTAGAGACCATGATTGCAGTCTATAATGCAGTCAAGAACGGAATTCCTGTGATGAAGCGTGTTGCCACCATTACCGGTGATGCAATCGCTAATCCATCCAATTTCCTGTACAGCATGGGAACACCTTATGCACAGCTTGTAGAAGCGGCAGGTGGATTTAAGGTTGAGCCGGAGAAAATCATTTCCGGTGGCCCGATGATGGGATTTGCCATGTTTGGACTGGATGTTCCTACAACAAAGACTTCTTCTTCACTTCTTTGTTTCGGCAAGGATGCGGTTGCAGAGTTTGAACCTCTTGCATGTATCAACTGCGGACGTTGTGTGGAAGCTTGTCCGGAGAACCTGATTCCTTCAAGACTTGCCAAGTTCGGTAACAACGGACAGATGGCAGAGTTTGAGAAGTGGCATGGACTCGAGTGCATCGAGTGCGGAAGCTGTACTTATGTATGTCCTTCCAGAAGACAGGTTGCACAGTCTGTTAAGACTATGAAGAAGTTAGTCTTGGCAGAGAAGAGAAAGAAAAAGTAAGAAAGAGGTGGATTGTTGTGAGTGAAAAATATCAGGTTTCATCTGCACCACATGTCCGCGCCAAAGATTCCACAAGCAGAGTGATGCTGTATGTCATTATCGCATTACTTCCTGCCAGTCTGTTTGGTATTTTTAACTTTGGCTATCAGGCATTGGTTTTAATTTTAGTAACTATCGCAAGCTGTCTTGCGTCAGAGTGGATTTTTGATAAGATCGTACATAAGAAGAACAGTTTACCGGACCTCAGTGCTGTGGTAACCGGACTTCTTCTTGCATTGAACCTTCCGGCAGGACTTCCTTGGTGGGAAGCCGTGATCGGTTCCGTGTTTGCAATCGTTATCGTTAAGATGCTCTTCGGTGGACTCGGACAGAACTTCATGAACCCGGCACTCGGTGGACGTTGTTTCCTTCTGATCGCTTTTGCGGCAGATATGACCAACTTCGCAAGTGCCAAGTTTGAGGCATATTCCGGAGCGACACCGCTTGGAATGATCCGTAACCAGGGCCTTGACTCTGTCAATGTTATGGATATGTTAACCGGTAAGATTCCTGGAACGATCGGTGAGACATCCGTGATCGCAATCCTGATCGGAGCGATTTTCCTGATCCTGATGGGAGTCATTGATCTTAAGATTCCGGCATCTTACATTATTACATTTGCAATCTTTATGTTCATTTTCGGTGCAGAGCGTTTCAATACAACTTATGTTGTTGCAGAGCTTTGCGGAGGCGGACTGATGCTCGGTGCTTTCTTTATGGCGACCGATTATGTAACTTCGCCGATTACGCCGATGGGACAGATCCTGTTTGGTATCTGCTGCGGTCTTCTGACCGGTATCTTCCGTTGCTTCGGTGCAAACGCAGAGGGTGTATCTTTTGCGATCATCTTAAGCAACCTTCTTGTACCGCTCATTGAGAAGATTACAGTGCCGAACGCATTTGGTGTTGTAAAGGAGGCAAAGAAGAATGAATAAACAGATCGTACATGACGCTTTGGTTTTAACCGCCTTTACCCTTGTGATCGGTATGATCCTCGGTGCTGTATACGGCATCACAAAGGCTCCGATCGATAAGGCAAATGAGGAAGCAAAAAAAGAAGCTTATCAGGCTGTATTTGCCGATGCAAATGCATTTAACCAGAAAGATTTCGATGCGGACGAAGCCAACCAGATGGTTTCCGATGCAGGATATGATGACACAATCAATGACATTGAGGAAGCGGTTGATGCATCCGGCAATGTATTAGGTTACGTTATCACCGTTACAGCCAAGGACGGAAGCCAGGGAAGCATTACATTCTCTGTCGGTATCCAGAATGACGGAACCGTAAACGGTTATTCCATTACGGACATTTCCGAGACTCCGGGACTTGGTATGAAGGCGCAGGAAGAGGAGTTCTACAGCCAGTTTGAGAACAAGAAAGTAGATTCCTTTACCGTTGTAAAGCAGGCACCTTCTTCGGATGATCAGATTGAGGCAATCACCGGATCAACCATTACTTCCAAAGCTATGGCAAACGGATGCAACGCTGCAATCTATTACTTCCAGAATGCGTTAGGAGGTGCTCAGTAATGAACAAATATGTTGAACGTTTATACAATGGTGTGATCAAAGAGAACCCGACCTTCGTACTGATGCTTGGTATGTGTCCGACACTTGCCGTAACATCATCCGCGATCAACGGACTCGGCATGGGACTTTCCACATTGGTCGTACTTGTATTTTCGAACCTTTTGATATCACTTTTCCGTAAGGTTATTCCAAACGGTGTGCGTATGCCGGCTTACATCGTGATCGTTGCATCCCTCGTAACCGTTGTACAGTTTTTGATGCAGGCTTATTTACCAAGCTTATCCAACGCTCTGGGTGTTTATATTCCTCTGATCGTTGTAAATTGTATCATCCTTGGCCGTGCCGAGAGCTACGCGTCCAAGAACGGCCCGATCGAGTCAATCTTCGACGGAATCGGTATGGGACTTGGATTTACAATGGGTCTTACCATCATCGGTCTGATCCGTGAGATCCTTGGAGCAGGAACGTTCTTCGGACTTCCGTTCCTTTCCGCAATCAAGGGCTTTACACCGATCACCATCTTTATCATGGCACCCGGTGCATTCCTTGTACTTGCGTTCCTTGTAGCCGGAATGAACATCATTCGTAAAAAGATGGAAGCAAAAGGCAAGCCGCTCGCAGAGCCTTCAGGCTGTCTGTCAGGCGACTGTGCACATTGTGGTCAGTCTGCACTGTGCACCGGTAAGAGTGCTGCTTCCTCAGACGATAAGCAGGCATAAGGAGGGAGAAGACGATGAGTACATTAGCTGAATTGGTTTTGATCGCAGTTGGTTCCGCGATCGTTAACAACGTAGTATTAAGTCAGTTCCTCGGAATCTGTCCGTTCCTTGGTGTATCCAAGAAGACAGAGACTGCTGCAGGTATGGGCGGAGCCGTAATCTTCGTAATTACGATTTCTTCCTTTATCACAGGACTGATCTATAAATTTATTCTGGCCAACTCATTCCTTGTATCCAAAGGAATTGATCTGACCTACTTAAAGACAATCGTATTTATTCTTGTTATCGCAGCACTGGTACAGTTCGTTGAGATGTTCTTAAAGAAGAGCATGCCGGCTTTGTATCAGTCACTTGGTGTGTATCTTCCGTTGATCACAACAAACTGTGCGGTACTTGGTGTTGCACTCAACTGTGTAACCTATGAATACAACCTGTTAGAGTCTGTTGTATACGGATTCTCTACAGCAGTCGGATTCTTTATCGCAATCGTACTGATGGCCGGAATCCGTGAGAAAATTGAATACAATGACATCCCTAAGACATTCAGAGGTACAGCAATCGTACTTGTTACCGCATGTCTGATGTCCATCGCATTTATGGGATTCTCAGGAATGATTTAGGAGGAAAAGAATATGCTTACTGGAATTATTGTCGCAGCCATCGTAGTCGGCTGTGTTGGAATTATTCTTGGATTTTTCCTCGGAATCTCCGGAGAGAAATTCAAAGTTGAAGTAGACCCGAGAGAGGAAGCAATCCTTGAGGTTCTTCCTGGAAACAACTGTGGTGGCTGTGGCTACGCAGGATGTTCCGGTCTTGCTGCTGCAATTGCCAAGGGAGAAGCTCCGGTCGGACAGTGTCCGGTCGGTGGTGATCCGGTTGCAGCTAAAGTCGGTGAGATCATGGGTGTATCCGCAGGTGCTTCGGTAAAGAAGGTTGCATTTGTAAAATGTGCAGGAACCTGTGAGAAAGCAAAACAGGATTACGATTACACCGGTGTGAAAGACTGTGCCGCTATGGCATTCGTTCCGAATGGCGGACCAAAGTCCTGTAATTACGGATGCCTTGGTTTCGGAAGCTGCGTGAAGGCTTGTCCGTTTGATGCCATCCACGTTGTTGACGGTATCGCCAAGGTTGACGAGAAGGTATGTAAGGCCTGTGGCAAGTGTGTTGCTGCATGTCCGAAGCATCTGATCGAACTTGTTCCTTACGAAGCAATGCACCTTGTACAGTGCAGTTCCAAGGATAAGGGTAAAGATGTTATGAGCGCCTGCTCGGTAGGATGTATCGGATGCCATCTCTGCGAGAAGAATTGTCCTTCCGATGCAATCCATGTTGTTGACAATATCGCATACATTGATCAGGAGAAATGTACAGGCTGCGGAATCTGTGCAGAGAAATGTCCAAAGAAGATCATTTTATAAGTCTTGCGATTGTACAAGAAACAGTATTAAGAAAGCCCGTTCCGGTTGCCGGAACGGGCTTTTGTCATGTATTGTATTTTAGTTTTCTTCAAATGTAATCGAATCACCAATTCCGGAAGTGCAGTGCATTTTGCCGTCTTCCGTAACAAAGATTGCTTCGGTATCTTTGGTTTGTTCGATCAGTTTCATGCCTTCGTCAAGTCCCAATGCAAAACAGGTGGTGCTTAAGGCGTCGCCGTCCATGGAACTCTTGCTGATGATCGTTACCTGATAGAGATTATTTTCGACCGGATAGCCGGTTTTCGTATCAAGAATGTGATGGTAGATCTTGTCACCAATGCGATAGTAGCGCTCATAGATACCGGAGGAGACAACGGAAGCGTCCTTAACTTTGATAACACCGAGACTGGTTCCGCTTGTGGCAAATGGCTTCTGAATACCGATGGCGTAGTCATCACCACTTGCTTTCTCGCCGAGTGTCAGCACGTTACCGCCGAGGCTGATCACACCCTCTGTAATTCCCTCATCACGCAGACGGGCGCGCATCTGATCCGCAATATAGCCTTTGGCAATGCCGCCAAGATCCAATTTGACATCCAGATCGGTCAGACGGACCTGATTACCATTGATGTCGATCGCATGGTAGTCGATGTGCTCTAAAGCGTTCTGAATCGCTTCATCACTCGGAAGGACGGAAGAATCCGCCTCATTGTCGGAAGAATCTAAGTTTTTCGCAATCTCTGAAATGTTCCACAGATCGGAGAGCGTTCCGATTGCAATATCAAATCTGCCGTCACTCTCGTCGGCGTAAGCAATTCCGTCCTGTATCAGTTCAAGTGTATCGTCGCTGACGGTGACGCATGCACCGCCTGCATTGTTGATCTGTGAGATCTCGCTGGTTTCGATCGTGTTGGAAAATTTGTTTTCATATTCCGACGCGAGAGCAAAGCAGTCATTGATATATTTCTCGTCATCCGTTCCGTATAAAGTGATCGTGATGATCGTATCAAAATAAAATCCCTCTTTGGAGACTTTTTTTGTCGCTTGGGAACAGCCGGAAAATAAGCTGCAGAGCAGAGAAGTTGTCAATAGGATACCAATCAATTGCTTTTTAAGTTTCATAGCGTTCATCCTTTATTTACGTGGTTTGTCAGCGGCTGGATACAATGTGGTTGTGACATTTGTGCTCGCGTCGCAGACGTTCTTTTACGGAAATTACTATAGCGCAAATTCGGTTATGCGACAAGACTTGCTTTTTCTTTTGGGAGGATGTCTTTTTCATGTAAGAATCGCGTGCAAAACATGTGTTTTTATATTATAATCGTAAATAGAGTGTTTGCCGGAAATGACAACGATGCAAAACACCGGGAATTGAGTTGAGTAACAAAGGATAAAAGTATGAATAAACTTTATTTTATTGTAAATACCAATGCGCGTACAGGGAAGGCAGGATTTGCTTGGAAAAGTGTACGGCATATGCTGGACGAGAGAGAGGTTCCATACGAAGCGTATGAGACGAAATACGAAGGACATGCGACAGAGCTTGCCCGTGCAATCTCGCAGAAGGAGCAGAAAGAAGTTTACCTGATCGCTGTGGGCGGGGATGGAACCATGAATGAAGTTCTAAATGGAATTACGGATTTTGAGAAGGTGCGCTTTGGCATGATTCCAAGTGGATCGGGCAATGATTTCGGAAGGGGGCTTATGATCACCACGAATCCGAAGGTCGGAATGTATCAGATCTTAAAAGCGATCGCCAGAGAGAAAAACGGAATTCCGGTGACTCGGGTGGATCTTGGATTGGTTCGCTGGGGCGAGGATGAGAGCCGGATTTTCGGTATCAGTTCCGGTATCGGACTTGATGCAATCGTGTGCAAGAAAGCACTTCATTCGAAACTGAAAAAAGTATTGAATAAGGTACATCTTGGTAAGCTGACGTATCTGATGCTTACGGTTTCTTCGCTTTTTACGATGAAGACGGCGGAAGTGACGCTGGAATGTGGAGACAGCAACCGTGTCCATAAGATGAAAAAGATGATCTTTGCTGCGGCGATGAATCTGCGCGCGGAGGGCGGCGGTGTACCGATGGCACCGAAAGCATCACCGACGGACGGCATGTTATCGCTCAGTATGGCACACGGAATTCCGAAATTTATCACATTCTTCTGCCTGCCGTTTTTGGTTGCGGCAAAGCATGAGGGTATCAAGGGCTTTTCGGTCATTGATGCGCCGGTACTGAGACTTCATGCCGACCAGCCACTTGTTCTGCATGCGGACGGCGAATACTGTGGGGATGTGACGGATGTGGAGTTTGTATGTCTTTCAGGAAAACTGAAACTTCTGCGTTAAGTAATGTTTTGTATTTTGGGGAAAGATATGATAGAGTATAACGAGGTAATAAGAATCGAGGAATAATTTAGAATGAAAAGTGAAAAAGGATACAAAAGAATTGTAGTAAAAATCGGTTCTTCCTCATTGACACACGAGGAGACCGGTAAGCTTGATCTGGGCAAGATGGAGCAGCTTGTACGACAGCTCAGTGATCTCAGAAACCGTGGCATGGATGTGTGTCTTGTCAGTTCCGGCGCGATTGCCGTCGGACGTGCGGCAATGGGTATTCATGAGCGGCCGACCGATATATCAATGAAGCAGGCGTGTGCGGCAGTTGGTCAGGCAAAGCTGATGATGGTGTACCAGAAGCTTTTTGCCGAATACAATGAGACGGCGGGACAGGTGCTTTTGACTAAGAATACAATGATTAATCCGGTATCGCGCGAGAATGCGAAGAATACCTTTGAAGAATTGTTTAAACTTGGCGTCATTCCAATTGTAAACGAGAATGACACCACAAGTACATATGAGATGCAGTTCGGTGACAATGATACGCTTTCTGCGCTTGTCTCTTCGATGATGGGGGCGGATCTGCTCATTTTATTATCGGATATTGACGGACTTTACACGGATGATCCGCATACCAATCCGGATGCGCAGCTTGTCAAAGAGGTGGAGAATCTGGATCAGGATATTCTTGGGATGGCGAAAGGCACGACCGGCAGTAACGTCGGTACCGGCGGCATGACAACAAAACTTACCGCTGCCAAGATTGCAACACTCTCTGGAACGGATATGATTATTGCAAACGGGGCGGATGTCCGGGTAATCTCCGATATTTTTACGGGCGATTACACAGGAACGCTTTTTCACTCAAATAAGAATGCAAGTTTTAATCTTGCAACATATATTATGGAGACAATAGGATAATGACACAGGAAAAAATCGATCGAATCAATGCGTTATATCGCAAATCACAGGCGGAAGGACTGACCGAGGAGGAGAAGAAGGAGCAGGCATTGCTCCGCAAGGAATTTGTAGCTTCGGTTAAAAACAACCTTCGCAGCCAGCTCAACAACATTGATATGGTGAACGAGGACGGAACGGTTGAGAATCTCGGAGAAAAATATGGAAAGCAAAGTCCAACTTCGTAAGCGGATCAAAGAAAAGCGAAATGCATTAAGCGAAACAGAACGCACAAGTTATAGTGTACAGATCTGTAACCGGTTGAGGGAACAATCGTGGTATGCCAATGCACATATGATATTGGTCTATTCTGCGATACAGAGCGAGGCAGATCTGTCTTTATTCTGTGCACAGGCAAGAAAAGACGGGAAGATATTATATTTTCCCAAAGTATTTGGTGAGGAGATGGAGTTCTTTCGCGTCGACGACACCGCACAGTTAGTGGCAGGCGCTTTTTCCGTGATGGAACCGAATATCGAAGAGTTTGCGTTATCGTCCTATCCATCGGATGCCGGTGCCCCGGTACTTGTGCCGGGTGTTGCTTTTTCTGAGAGCGGCGGGCGGATCGGATACGGAAAAGGGTATTATGACCGCTATATTTCGGCACATCCCAATCTGTTTCCGGTTGGAATCTGCTTTGAATGTCAGCTTTTGGATATGATTCCGGCGGAGCCGCAGGAT
>CAVHWG010000044.1:0-3099 GCA_963639645.1 Firmicutes bacterium TM09-10
GAACAGGATCGATGTATGATTATCTTAGTGTGCAGTCACCATTTGCGAATCTTGGATATGGTGCGGTTGAGAAGGTTGTTATCGGTGAAGGTGTGACTTATGTTGGAATGGGCGCATTTCAGAAGAGTAACAGCCTTAAGTATGTTACGGTCGCGGACAGTGTAACGTCTATTGGAAGTTTTGCTTTTGAATATGATCCGGTAGAGGAAATTCATCTCGGAAAGAATCTGAAATCCATCGGTACGATGGCATTTGCACATTGTAAACATCTTGAAGTTATTGAGCTTCCAGATGATATCTCGGAACTTGGAAACATGTTATTTTACAATTGTGAAAAATTGAAAAGTGTCAAACTTCCGGGAAATCTTGAAGTACTTGATCTGGGGGCTTTTTCCGGTGCGATATCCGTCGAGAAGATTACGATTCCGAAGAAATGTAAGACGATCAAGGGAGCAATCAATGCCTGTAAGATCATCAATTCGGGAATCTATGAATTGAAAGAGTATGAGGTTGATCCGGAGAATACATACTTTAAAGCGGTTGACGGTGTTGTATATAATGCAAAGATGACGACGCTTGTTGCCTATCCGCCGGCAAAGAAGAGTAGCTCTTATACGGTAAATGCGAAGACGACTTCGATTCAGGAGTATGCGTTTGCCAATTCAAGATTCTTAAAGACTCTTAATCTCGGAACGAAGATCAAGAAAGTGGGCAAATATGCTTTTCTCGATGCGGCTGCGATCAAAAATATTAAGCTGAGTGGAAAGTGTCCGTCCTTTACATCGCCGCAGTCTAACGGTGGTGATGCAATTAAGATTTGCTATAAGAAAAAATACCAGTCTTATTATCGTAAGCTCGTAAAGAATGCATCCGCTATATTTAACAGAACGGTTACTTTTAAGAAAACGAAATAAAGAGAAAACAATGCAGTAAAAAAGGATGATGTCATGTGAAAATTCACATTGCATCATCCTTTATTTTTAGTCTGTAATCTTTGCAGAAGTAATCGTTAATCCATCATCGGATTGAACCGTCAGATCGCCAAAACCAATCTGGTCGGACGAGTTCTGAGTATAATTCAAAGAAAGCTGCAAAGTGTTTGTACCGTTACCGCTGACGCTGGTGACAACTCCGCAAGATGAGAATGTCACAGGCTGATTAAAAGAAATCGTCAAGGTCTGTGCATAACGGGTGTGATCAGCAGAGTGTGTTGCACTGATCTGGATTACATAATTTTTACGGCTTTCAACCGGAGCCTGATGAATTATGGTTGCGTCAATAGTGTAGCACCCATTGCCACTCGCCAGATAAACACCTTCGGATAAGTTATTATTGGCAATCAGAATCGGTTTCTTGTAATTCTTATTCAAAATATCTCCTCCTATGATATAAACACTTTAACTCTTAAGCTGAATATAGCATAGATGGATTTTAAAAACAACACAAATTTTGCTAAATATGTTATTTTTTGACTAATTTTGGCTTGAAAATGGCTTGCAGTACTATTTTGCGTTTGCTTCCGCAATCTCGTAGATCAGTTTCATGGAATCTTCCCATCCGAGACACGGATCGGTAATGGATTTACCATATACGTGCTCGCCGATCGGCTGGTTGCCTTCTTCAATGTAACTTTCGATCATCAATCCCTTGACCAGGTTGCGGATATCAGACGAAATCTGACGATTATGCATGACTTCCTTGGCAATACGGATCTGCTCCCTGAACTTCTTGCCGGAGTTCGAATGGTTGGTATCGATGATTGCAGCCGGATTTACGACATCCATCTTCTCGTACATGTCGTGGAGGCGGATCAGATCTTCGTAATGGTAGTTCTGTACGGTATTGCCGTGCTTGCTGACAGCACCGCGCAGAACAACGTGAGTGAGTGGATTGCCGGATGTCTTTACTTCATATCCGCGATATACAAAATGATGCGGATGCTGAGCGGCATATACGGAGTTGAGCATAACGGAGAAGTCACCACTGGTCGGGTTCTTCATACCGGATGCAACATCAAATCCGCTGACAGTAAGACGATGCTGCTGATCCTCAACGGAACGTGCACCGATGGCAACGTAGGAGAGAAGGTCCTCAACGTATCCCCAGTTCTCCGGGTAAAGCATCTCGTCCGCACAGGTAAGTCCGCTTTCTGCGATCGCGCGGATGTGCATCTTACGCATGGCAATCAGTCCTTCCACCATATCAGGAGCTTTCTCAGGATCCGGCTGGGAAGCGATTCCCTTGTAACCCTCGCCGGTTGTACGAGGTTTGTTGGTATAGACACGAGGAATGATGATCAGCTGATCCTTGACATCTTCCTGAATCTTAGTCAGGCGGCTGACATAATCACAGACAGAATCCTCGTTGTCTGCGGAACACGGTCCGATGATAACGAGAAAACGTGAATCTTTGCCGGTGATCACATCGGAGATCATAGCGTCACGCTGCTTTTTTAACTCTTTTAATTCCGGGGAGAGAGGGTAGTCACGTTTGATCTCGTCCGGAGTCGGTAATTGATTTAAAAATGTAAAACTCATTTCATACTCCTTATTTCTTCCAAATTGTAGAATAATTATACACCCGCTTATCTTAATCGAAAATGACGTAATTGTCAATTTTGTCGCAGTATTTCCTTTATTTTTATACATGAAACTGTTATAATAAATGACGCAGGTCGCAAAAGCGACAGTAACACAGCACAGATCTGTGGCAGGAGGACAGCATGGAAAATTTGCTTTGTATCAAGGGACGCGTACTCGGCAAGGAGAAGCCGCTCGTATGTGTTCCGATCATGGAGACAACGAAGGACGCAATCATTAAGGAAGCGAAGCGGCTCGCCTGGCTGCATGCGGATATGATCGAATGGAGAGTGGATGCATTTGAGCAGGTGCGCAGCATAAACGCGATCCGTGAAGTACTTTATGAATTAAAGCCGATCGTTCAGGATACAATTTTAGTATATACATTCCGCTCAAAGAATCAGGGTGGACTTATGGCACTTGAGCCGGAAGAAATTTATGATATTCATCAGGCAGCGGCGGAGACCGATGTCGTTGATTTTGTCGACCTGGAATACTTTGAGGTTGCAAAGCCGAAGAA
>CAVHWG010000044.1:3109-7582 GCA_963639645.1 Firmicutes bacterium TM09-10
AAGAAAGAGATCCGCAGTCTTCAGGAGATGGGGGTGCATGTGATTGCATCGCATCATGATTTCGAGCAGACGCCGGAGAGAGGCGTTATTCGGACGCTCCTTGAACAGATCAGGGAGAGCGGGGCGGATGTGGTGAAGCTTGCCGTTATGCCGCAGTCGATGCAGGATGTGCTGAATCTGTTGGAGGAGACAAACACATTTCATGAGAAGTATCCGGATAAGGCATTGATCACAATGTCTATGGGAGCACAGGGAGCAGTCTCGCGTGTGGCGGGTGAATTCTTCGGATCCTGTGTCACATTCGGTGCCGGAGAGCAGGCGAGCGCACCGGGGCAGCTTCCGATGGGAGAGCTTGAACAGGTACTTGGCATTCTGCACAAGAGTATTAACCGTTGTTGACGAACATTGTCAGGTATGTTATATTTAAAAACGCGCAGATGTGTTTCTGCCTCTTTGCAGCCGTAGTATAATGGATAGAACGTAGGACTCCGACTCCTGAGATGCGGGTTCGATTCCCGCCGGGTGCATTATGCGGTAAGGACTGCGGTAAGAGGGGATCCAACGAAGGTGGGGAGACTTCTTATCGCCCATACTTTTTAGAATTTCTTATCGCCTGAACTTTTATGGAGGATTCAATGCAAAACGATTTTTTGAATAAATATAAACGCTATATTATCGCAGCTGTTTTGTTTATCGTTTTTGTTCTGGTACTTGTCAACTGTACCGGACCGAAATCCGATGCAGGCGATACACAAAGCGGAACACAGATCGATTCCACGCAGCCGACTACCGAGTACAACTTAAGCGGCAAGCTTGAGAAGAATACTTCGCAGGAACTTGTGGATGTGATCACAAATTATTATACGGCTTATGCAGCCGGAGATACCGAGACTTTGGAAGGATTTGTTTCTCCACTGTCAGACAATGAGAAGAGTTATATCGGAGCATTGTCTGACTATTACGAGAAATATGAGAATATTACCTGTTATTCGATGCCGGGAGCAAACGATGATTCTTATCTGGTCTCCGCAGTGTATGAGCTGAAGTTCTATGAGGTTGATACACCGGCTCCGGGAATGGATTTCTTCTATGTAGAGAGAGACGGCAAAGGCAATCTGTATATCAATAATGCTTATTCGGCATATAATTTCTCGTTCCTTGAGGACAGTCTGGATGCCAATTTATATGCACTTGTTTTAAGCTATGAGAAGTCCGATGATGTAAAGGCTCTGCAGAGTCAGGTACAGACAAAGTATGATGAGGCTGTGTCGAGTGATGACAAGCTTGCAAATATGGTAGGCGGAACACTTCGTACCGTGATTTCAAACTGGAGAGATGCGGTTGCCAATACCCAGACGAACGATACGCAGTCCGGCACACAGGTTGATGACACGCAGGATACCTCGTCGACAGAGGATGATACAAAGAAGGATGATTCCAAGCAGGAAGATACGCAGAAGGATGACTCCAATACGAATAATTCCAATACGAATAATTCCGATATGAATAATTCCGATACGAATGATACCAAGGCAGATGACACTAAGGCGGATGACACGAAGAACGATGATTCCCAAAATGATACCGGTACCGTTAAGACCAAGGATATCTGTAATGTGCGTGCCAAGGCAAGCACGGATGCGGAAATCCTCGGAAGAGTGGATATTCATGTGAAACTTGAGAAGCTCGGAACTTCCGGAGAATGGACAAAGGTTAAGTTCCAGGGACAGACCGGATATATTAAGAGTGATCTGTTGAAAGAAGTAAAATAAAAACAAATGGCGGAGGCTGTGTCAGTCTCCGCGTTTTTTGCACGTGAGGATATGTGAGTGGAAGTCAGAATTAACAAGTTTTTAAGTGAGGCGGGCGTGTGTTCCCGCAGAGAAGCGGATAGGCAGATTGAAGCCGGTAATGTGACAATCGACGGACGTGTTGCGCAGATGGGCGACAAGGTGGAATCTGGGCAGGAAGTCTGTTATAACGGCCAGGCGGTGTCCAAGGAAGAGGAGATGATCCTGATCGCTTTTCATAAGCCTGTTGGAATTGTCTGTACTGCGGAGAAACGTGAAAAAAATAATGTGATCGATTATATCAATTATCCGAAGCGCATTTATCCGATCGGAAGACTGGATAAGGATTCGGAAGGTCTGCTTCTTCTGACCAACAACGGAGAAATCGTCAATAAGATGATGCGCTCCGGCAATATGCATGAGAAAGAGTACATCGTAACGGTCAACAAGCCGGTGACAGAGTCTTTTGTACATGGACTTGCCAATGGCGTTCCGCTTGTGGAACTGAATACGACAACGAGAAAATGCCGTGTACAGCAGATTGGCAAGCGGAAGCTTCGTATTGTTTTGACGCAGGGGCTGAATCGCCAGATTCGACGAATGTGTGAATATTTTGGATACCGTGTGCAGAAACTGGTGCGTGTGCGGGTGATGAACATCGAACTCGGTGATTTGGAGCCGGGAAAGTATCGCGATGTGACACCGGAGGAGTATCAAAGACTGACGCAGCTTATCGCATCATCGAGTAATCAGCCGGTGCGTGCCGAAGAGGGAAAACGTCCATATGACGAGCGACCGAACCGACCGACGCAGCACGGTACATTTACAATCGTGAACAAAAATATAGATCGAGAGAATAGAAACAGGAATGGAAGAAAAACAGAAACGGATTGAAACGCTGGTTGAACAACTGAATAAGGCATCGGCAGTCTACTACAACGGACAGGGTGAAATCATGTCCAACTATGAGTGGGATGCGATGTTTGATGAACTGACTGCTTTGGAGCAGGAGACCGGCTATGTGCTTGCAGAGAGTCCGACACAGAGAGCGGGTTACGAGGAAGCGGCAAGCGGAGAGAAGGAAGAACACGAATATCCGGCACTCTCACTCGCCAAGACAAAGCAGATCGAAGAACTTCAGACGTGGGCAGGGGAGCGGCCAATCTGGCTTTCATGGAAGTTGGACGGATTGACACTTGTGCTGACCTACGATGACGGTAAGCTTACGAAGATCCTCACGCGAGGCAACGGAGCGATCGGCACAAATATCACGTTTTTAAAAGGTGCGATCAGCGGATTTCCGCAGAAGATCAAATATAAGGGACATATGGTCGTGCGCGGGGAGGCGGCGATCTCCTATACGGATTTTGCTTTGATCAATGATATGATCGAGGATGATGACGAGAAATATGCCAATCCGCGTAACCTTGCATCGGGAACGTTGAATCTGGATGAACCGGCGGAAGTGAAGGAACGTCATGTGTGTTTTCATGCGTTTACACTTGTGCACATGGATGATCCGATGGCTTCGTGGGGCGAGCGGATGGATTATCTTGCAAAACTCGGTTTCGATGTGGTGGATCGTGAAGCGACGGATGCCACACATCTTCCGGAAGTGATCGAACGGTGGACGAAGAAAGTCGAGAGTGGTGAGATGGATATTCCGGTGGATGGACTTGTCATCTGTTACGATGATACGGAGTATGCGGCTTCCGGCAGTGTGACCGGGCATCATGCGACACGTGCTGGGTTCGCGTTCAAGTGGCAGGATGAGTCGGTTGAGACGAAACTTTCCTATATCGAATGGTCGTGTGCGGTATCGACGATCTCCCCGGTTGCGGTGTTTGAACCGGTACAGATCGAGGGCACGACGGTAAGCCGTGCGTCGCTTTGTAATATCAGTGAGATTGAGAGACTTGGACTCGGAAAAGAATGTACGCTCGAAGTGATCAAGGCAAACAAGATCATTCCGAAATGTATTGCGGTCAAGGATGCGGTGGGAGATGTCGAGATTCCGACGGAATGTCCGGTCTGCCATGCACCGACGGAAATCCGTATCAGCAAGAACAGTGGAACTAAGACGCTGCACTGTACCAACCCGGATTGTACGGCAAAGAATGTCAAGAAGTTTACGCGTTTTGTCAGCAAATGGGGCATGGATATCGATGGCTTATCGATCCAGACGATGCTCAAATTTATCAATGAAGGTTATATTCATGAGTTTGCGGATATCTATCATCTGCGGGAGCATTTCGATGTGATCAGCCAGATGGAGGGCTTCGGTGAGAAGTCGGTCAACAATATGGATAAATCCATTGAAAAAAGCCGAAATGTGCATCCGGTGAATTTTATTTTTGCATTGTGCATTCCTCTGATCGGAACAGATGCCGCCAAGAAGATCGTGCGCACGATCGGGGTTGACGCTTTTGTCAAAAGGATGCAGGACGGGGAAGGTTTCGAGGACATCGAGGGTATCGGTGCGGAGCGGTCCAACTCCATCTTAAAATGGTACGGAAACGAGCATAACCGAATGTCGCTTTCCAATCTGCAAAAGGAACTGAAAATTGAGGACGTGAAGCCGCAGGACACATCGGATGGATTGTGTGCGGGACTGACATTTGTGATCACGGGGGATGTGCATCATTTCAAAAATCGTGACGAGTTTAAGGCATATGTCGAGAGC
>CAVHWG010000045.1:0-3481 GCA_963639645.1 Firmicutes bacterium TM09-10
CCTGCGTAAGCTGTCGGACGGAGGAAATACGGTTGTTGTGATCGAACACAATCTGGACGTCATCAAGACGGCGGACTATATCATCGATATGGGACCGGAAGGAGGAGACGGAGGCGGTACTGTGATCGCCAAGGGTACACCGGAGGAAGTATGCCAGTTTCCGGAATCCTATACCGGGCAATTCTTAAAACCTTATTTAACTTCTAACAATAAAAATTAGGATTTTATTAAGGATTTGATTTATTGAAAAAAATGTTTGAAAAATGGAATTAATTGTATATAATGTTACTGTATGCACAAAATATGATTAACTGCGGTTTTGCGCCCGCGCGGGACCAGGTTACAGATAGATAACAGTAAGACAGAAAGGGGCATTTTTGGAATGATCGGATCAGATATTGGAATTGATTTAGGTACTGCGAGTATTTTAGTATATATCAAAGGCAAGGGAGTTGTCTTAAAAGAGCCTTCTGTTGTGGCTTTCGACAGAGATACCAATAAAATTAAAGCAATCGGTGAGGAAGCTCGTCTGATGCTCGGTCGTACACCGGGCAACATCGTTGCGGTCCGTCCGCTTCGCCAGGGTGTAATCTCTGATTATACCGTTACCGAGAAGATGATCAAGTACTTTATCCAGAAAGCACTTGGCAAGAAGAGTTTTCGTAAGCCGCGCATCAGCGTCTGCGTACCGAGCGGTGTTACCGAGGTAGAGAAGAAGGCCGTTGAGGATGCGACTTATCAGGCAGGTGCCCGTGAAGTAGAGATTATCGAGGAGCCGATCGCCGCTGCAATCGGAGCAGGAATTGATATTTCAAGACCATGCGGAAATATGATCGTAGATATCGGAGGTGGTACTTCGGATATCGCTGTCATTTCATTAGGCGGATCCGTTGTCAGCACATCGGTTAAGATCGCCGGTGATGATTTCGACGAGGCATTGGTTCGTTATATGCGTAAGAAACACAATCTTCTGATCGGTGAGCGTACCGCAGAAGATATCAAGATCAAGATTGGAACCTGTTATCCGCTTGCACAGAATGAGACGATGGATGTGCGCGGACGTAACCTTGTAACAGGACTTCCTAGAACGATCACCGTAAGCTCCGAGGAGACGGAGGAAGCGCTTCGTGAGCCGACATTACAGATTGTAGAAGCGGTACACTCCGTATTGGAGAAGACGCCGCCTGAGCTGGCAGCCGACGTTGCAGATCGTGGAATTGTTCTGACCGGTGGTGGAGCATTGCTTCGCGGACTGGAGGAATTGATCGAGGAAAGAACCGGAATCAATACAATGACAGCAGAGCATCCGATGACCTGCGTGGCAATCGGAACCGGAAAATATGTAGAATTTCTTGCCGGCAAGAGAGACGACGATTAATGGATTGGTAAAGTGCGCAGATTTTGCGCACTTTTTCATTTTTTCACTTTTTCATAACAGTTTTGTGTTAAGTTATAAAGAAAAGAGACCGATATACATATTGGAGTGTATAATTAGGAACAGAGGTGTCATATGGTTAAAGGTTTATATACTGCGCATACCGGTATGGTCAACGAGATGAAGCGTCTGGATATTCTGGCGAACAATCTCGCGAATGCGGACACAACCGCATATAAGAAGGAAGGAACGACTTCCCGCACATTTGCGGATGAGATGTCACTTCGACTCAAAGATTCGTCCAATGCTTATCTGCCGAAGAAACTCGGAGAGATCACTTACGGCGTACACCTTGGAGAAGTATATACGGATTATGATTCCGGAAGCTTTAAAGTGACCGATAATACAACCGATTTTGCAATTGACGGCAAAGGCTTTTTTGCGATCGCTTTTACCGATAAGGATGGAAATACTTCCGTGAAGTACACAAGAGACGGTTCTTTTACCGTGAATACGGAGGGCTATCTTGTGACGAAGGACGGAGATTATGTGCTGAATGCGACCGGAGCGATGAATGGAGATCCGGATCCGCGGAACCGTATTCAGGTTGACCCGAATGCAACGATCACAGTAAATCAGCTTGGCTATATTTTCCAGAATGATCAGATCGTCGGCACACTTGGTATGGTCGACATTGATAATTATGATTATCTCGAGAAATATGGAGAGAATATGTACAATCTGCTTGACGGAGGCAATCGTATTGCAACGGATGCCAAGGTGGAGCAGGGCGTTTTGGAGACATCCAATGTGAATGTCATCAAGGAAATGGTCAATATGATCACGATCCAGAGAGCATATGAAGCCGGACAGAAAGTGATCACATCGATTGACAGTACATTGGATCGCGCCGTCAACAATGTTGGACGCGTACAGTAAGTGATTTGAAAAGAGAGGTATATGCCTTATGATGAGAGCGTTGTATACGGCAGCGACAGGAATGCTTGCCGAGCAGACAAATGTAGATACGATCGCGAACAATTTATCAAACGTAAACACGAATGGATACAAGACGGAGCGTACAGAATTCAAGTCCTTACTGTATCAGACGATACAGACAAGAACAACGTCGGCGAACGGCGAACAGAAACCGGTCGGCGCACAGGTAGGACTTGGAACGAGAGTTGCTGCGACTACATCTATGTACACGCAGGGATCACTGCTCGAGAGTGAGAGCAAGACGGATTTTGCCATCGAAGGTAATGGTTTCTTTGCAGTACGCGGTGTGGACGGAAATACATATTATACAAGAAACGGTAATTTTACGTGGAGTCTGAATGCTGCAGGAAGAACCATCCTTGCGGATCAGGAGGGCTGCCCGGTTCTGGATACAAACGGTAATGAAATTATGGTTCCGCAGAATGTGAATGCGGAGAGCATGGTGTTCTCGGAGGACGGATCGATCGCATACCGTGATCCGACTACAAGCCAGGTGATCTCACTGAACCAGTCGTTTGGTATCTATCAGTTTAACAATCCGGCCGGACTCGAAAAACTGTCTTCGAGCCGTCTGCAGGCGACACCTGCGTCCGGTAATGCTTTGTTAGAGGGAGCAACGCAGGGGCTGACAAGAAGTAAGGTTCACCAGAGTCGTCTAGAGGGGTCGAACGTGCAGGTTGCGGATGAGATGGTCAACATGATCGTTGCGCAGCGTGCGTATGAGTTGAATTCCAAGGCAATCACAACTGCCGATTCCATGCTGGATACGGCGAACAACCTAAAGCGATAATCGTGGTGTATGAATAAGGAGGCAGTGTAGATGGATTTATCAGGAATTTCCGGAATCAGTTCTAATTACCAGAGTGCGAAAGCAGATGCGAGCGCGGCTTCGAGCAATGCGCTGCAGAATTCTCTTAGCGGAGTTTCTTCCGATTCGTCGGAAGAAGAATTAAAAGGCGTGATCAAGGACTTTGAGTCCTATTTTGTAGAGCAGATGTTAAAAGAAGTGAAGAATTCCTTCTCATCGGATGACGAGGATTCGACCATGTCCCAGTACAAGGATCTGTATATGGATCAGGCGATCGAGATGGTTGCGGATGAGGTGGT
>CAVHWG010000046.1:0-5068 GCA_963639645.1 Firmicutes bacterium TM09-10
GGAGCCAAATGGAGATTTTCAGCAAATTCCTGATTTTGGATAACAAGTGGCAACGAAAAAGCCAGCCGCAGAGCCAGGCCGGGTGCGAGCAAGCCGCCACAAGAGTTTCGCAATCGCTTAATCATATACAGTAACAAAGGAGCTACCGAAACCGGTAGCCCCTCTTATCTTTTGTACATTATTTTCTTAAGTATTTTATCTCTTACACTTTCGTACGCTTATGATTCTTTGGTATCTTCTTGCTTTCTCTTTTGCATAAACCCAAAATGCCGGTTCCTGCAATTTAGACTCCTAGCTAAAGCTAGGTGGGTGACCGCAGTCTGCCTTCTGCCTTCCACTGATACGAGGTGGCCTGACATCCAGCAGTTCATATAGGAATCCCGTTTAAAGTAAATGTAGGTTCTAAATAGCAAGAGTTATCGTACATCTCAGGCATAGCTTTATTATACTTTATTGTGCATAGAATTTCAACGTATAATTCAATGTACTTTTTTCCATCACAGGAAGCATTTGCTTAACCGAAATATTTGTCTTTCTGATTTCGAAGTCCATGTGTAAAAAGCACAAGCGCACCTAAAAAAAGCGCCAGTTCAACAAAACTCCAGATTCTTCCGAACGATACGATCTCAAGATCGCCGAGTATACCGATCACACCGGCAGCCAATGCCACAAGTCCGAAAAAGTACATATACGGAACAATACCCGCAATATATGCTTTCGTATCTTTACATTTCTTCTGTTCCTGCTCCGCGACCACAAGTCCGTTGATCTTACCGCTTTTTTTCATGACAAATGCAGCGATCGCAAGATAGAGTCCGAATCCTGCGATCACAATATCCATAAGTAAAATTGTCTTCATAGTTTCCTCCATCGATTCATTTCTTATGCTCATTATACCATGTCACCTGGTCAAGCTCCATCTTGCTTAAAATTTCAGCAATTTTGTTCAAAAAACATTGAATAAATCTTCATTATATAGTAAAATACACTTAATTTTATAAAGGGAGGCGAACATATGCGTATAGAAGATTCTAAAATACTTATCGCTGATGATTCCATTCTTGCAAGGAAGCAATTAAAAGACATGATATCCACAATCGGCACTCCCGTTTTCATTGAAGCCAAAGACGGACAGGGAGCCATTGATCAATACAAACAGAATAAACCTGATCTTGTTTTTCTTGATATTGTGATGCCGAACAAGGACGGTAACATCGCAATCGACGAAATTATGGGATATGATCCGCAGGCAACGATCATTATCGCTTCTTCTGCCGGAACACAATCCGAGCTCAAGAGAGCCATCGAAGCAGGTGCCAAAGAATTCATTCAGAAGCCTTTGGATCAGCAGCAGGTCATTAACACGGTCAACCGTTTTCTGGAAGGGAGATAATCTATGTACACACAATTCTTCGGAACTTATCTGTTAGCCGGCGGTTATGTCACCCCGGAGCAGTTATTTTCCGCAATGCAGCGTCAGACCAAGGAACACATTAAACTTGGAACACTGGCAATCCACGCCTGTTATATGTCCGCCGAACAGGTTGATCAGACCGTGATCCAGCAGACGCATCAGGATCGCAAATTCGGTGAACTGGCGATCGAACTCGGTTATCTCACGGAGGAACAGGTATCGGAACTTCTGTCCCACCAGACACCATCCTACCTGATAATCGGACAGGCGCTCTTAGATGACGGGGTTCTTACAAACGCAAGCTTTGAGCAGATTTTGAATGATTATCATACCAAAAACGGTATCGAGGATCCACAGATCCCGATCGAAACGAGCGGATCGGTCCGCAATCTGTTTGAACACTTTTACAGCGCACTTGAGACTCCGGTCACACACAACGGTGACATCTACATCGAACTTTTGATGAACAATCTGATCCGTTTTATCGGTGCGGACTTCTCTCCTCTTACGATCGAAGAAGTCTCCGATTATCCGGTCAAATGCAGTGTAAAACAAAGTATCCTCGGTGATTATTTTGCCCATACTTATATCGCGATGGACGAGCAGACAGCAATTGCTTTTGCGTCCCGTTATGTGAAATACTCATTCAACGAATACGATGAGTATGTGCAGGCTTCCTTAGAAGATTTTCTCAATTTACAGAACGGTCTGTTTACCGTCAATGTATCGAATGATTCTTCTACCGAGCTGACTCTGACACCGCCGGAACAGCAGACAGAGCACAAACTTACTTTCCATGCCGAAACCGGACATATTCCGATCCTCTATCCGTTTGGAACGCTCCATTTCTTTATTGAACTGATAAAGTCTCCGGAAGCATAATTTCATCAGAAATCAGGAAGGACTTCCTATGATTAAAAAAATCCCCGCATTCACAATGAATGCGGGGAATCTTTATTCTTAACTCAATTGTTCTATACACCGAGGAACTTCTTCACAACCTGAGGCATCTCTTCTACCTCACATACGGTATCGTGAAGAACCTGTGCATTACGGATCTCTTCGATCGCCTGTGGTACTGCCACATTACCAATCTTCGAAAGCTCATCAACCAACTCAAAATCACTCATGGAATCGTACTTGCTGTCAATGGCATCCATAACGCTTCTTGTAAACTTGAACGGGCTTGCGGTACTTGCGATCACTGTCTTGGTATCCACATCACCGGTTGTCTTCTTATACTTCTCGTATACACCGGCAGCAACGGCAGTATGTGTATCGATCACATATCCGGTATCCTCATACAACTTCTTGATCACAGCAGCAGTCTCTGCCTCGCTTGTATAATTTCCGTAGAAATCGACAAGCTGTGCTCTCATCTCATCGGTAATCGCATACTTTCCTTCTGTGGAAAGACTTGCCATCAACGCAGAATTCTTCTCTGCATCATTGCCTGCGATACGATAGATCAGACGCTCAAGGTTCGATGAGATCAGAATATCCATCGACGGTGAACTTGTAAGAATAAAATCACGGTTTTTATCGTATGTTCCGGTTGAGAAGAAATCAAACAGAACTTTATTCTCGTTCGATGCACAGATCAGCTTTGCGATCGGAAGTCCCATATTCTTTGCATAGAATGCTGCAAGAATGTTACCGAAGTTACCGGTCGGAACCGTCACATTGATCTTCTCATCTTTGGCGATCACACCGTTTTTATATAATCTGGAATATGCATATACATAGTAAACAACCTGCGGTACAAGACGTCCGATGTTGATGGAGTTTGCAGATGAGAACTGATATCCGGCTGCATCCATCTCTGCCTCAAGTGCAGTATCATTAAACATCTTCTTGACACCGGTCTGTGCCTGGTCGAAGTTACCGTTAATACCTACAACAAATGTATTCGCACCCTTCTGGGTTACCATCTGCTTCTCCTGGATCGGGCTGACACCGTTCTTCGGATAGAATACGATGATCTTGGTTCCCTCTACATCGGCAAATCCGGCCAGTGCTGCCTTACCGGTATCTCCGGATGTAGCAGTCAGGATAACAATGTCATTCTTTACATTGTTCTTTCTTGCAGATGTAATGAGAAGATGTGGCAGAATCTGAAGTGCCATATCCTTGAACGCGATCGTCGGACCATGGAACAGCTCCAGATAATAGGCACCGTCCGCATCTACGAGCGGAGCGATCTCCTCGGTATCAAATTTGCTGTCATAAGCCTTATCGATACAGTTTTTCAGTTCCTCCTCGGTAAAATCCGTAAAGAACTTCTTCATTACCGTATATGCGACTTCCTGATAACTCATATTGGCGAGTTCATCCATATTGACGTCAAGTGCCGGAATCGTCTCCGGTACGAACAGACCGCCGTCATCTGCAAGGCCTTTTAAGATTGCCTGAGATGCTGTAAATTTAAGTTGTCCATTTCTGGTACTTGAATACATTAATTCCATTTTTCATCCTCATTTTCACAAAAATAAATTATCATGTGTGCTTCTTGTCCATTATAGGAAAAAAAGCAGGTGGTGTCAACGAATTTCCTATGCTATACTAATACTGCACTACGATGTATTGTAACCGCAAAGGAGTTTTTATGCTTGCAGGTGTCTATATTGCAAACAAAAAAGATCATACGATCTATTATCGGAGCAGCCTGACATACCGTAACAAACATATCAGTCTCGGCAGCTTTTCCACGGAACTCGAAGCACACAATGCCTACCTTGAAGCTTTGGCACTGTTGGAGGGTTGTGTCTCTGTCGATGATGCGATCCTGACGGAACATCTGCTCTCTTTTGAAAAGAAAGTCATGCTCATCAATTTCCGGGATAACCGGATGTACATTCCAAACCCGATCTATCTTCGCAAGAACTATTTCAGCTACTATCTTGCCGCCGACCGGGAACTCAAATTCGATATCGATGATCTGTTCTATTACAGCAGCCACAAGATCCTGAAACGTCAGGGCCATCTCTATGTAAACGATTACGGAATGCAGATTACGATCCTGACACGCTACGGTGTCAAAAGCCACGCTGTCTGCGGCCGCGACTATCTCTTTGTCAACGGAGATACCAGTGATTACCGTTATTCCAATATCAAAGTGATCAACCCTTATTTCGGTGTGACCCGTTTTCTCAAAAACGGAACGTTCCGATACCGTGTCCGCATCCACATCAACGGCAATCACACAATCGGCACTTACCGGGACTTAAACCGTGCCGCGATCGCCTACAATAAAGCAGTGGATCTGGCACATCAGGCGGGGATCACAAAAAAATACCCGGAAAACTACATCGAGGCTCTCTCCGCAAAAGATTACGCGGAGATCTACACCAGGGTTAAGATATCCGGAAAATATCTCAGTTACCTTGAGGCGATCTCCAGATCCGAACATTCATAAATCCCTTCGTCCCTGTTACCTCGTAATATACAATAAGCAAGGATCACCATACCTGTATGGATCCTTGCTTATTATGATTCATCTCATCATGTATCCCTACTTTTGGTTAATGTAATTGACCAGTCCTTCGCAGTCGATGATCTTCTGCATGAACGGAGGAAACGCCTGTCCCTGGAACTTCTGCCCCGTTGTCACATCTGTGATCACGCCGGAATCAAAATCCACTTCCACTTCATCTC
>CAVHWG010000047.1:0-5373 GCA_963639645.1 Firmicutes bacterium TM09-10
GCGAGTTTGGTCGCGGCGGCTCATAGCGACTTCCTGAGGACGTCCATTTAGGCAGACTAGAAATTGTGAGCGCATCTGTGTCCGGCGGACACCACCGCGGAATCGTTCAAACGTTGTCGTACACAAAAATTAAGTGAAACGGATACCGCTGACAAATTCAGCAATTCCGTCTAAAACCGCAAGAAATATTGATGTAAGCCGCGGCATTATGTCATCATTCTTCGCAGCGCCCCTGTTACATTATATGCGGGGCGGATGGTCCAGGTGCTGTGATCTACCCCTGCATTCTGCTGCAACCGCCACATCCGGCGCAGCGATCCGATCCTCCGATGGCAACAGAGCCCTCGTAGAATCCGGTGAGAGAACAGATTGCCTGTGAGGAGATGCCGGATTCGTTTCCGGTAAATCCAAGTCCTTCCTCGGTGGTTGCCTTGATATTGATCTGGTTTAACGCGATACCGAGTGTGTCCGCGATATTCTTCTCCATCTCATCAATGTACGGACGAAGCTTCGGTTTCTGTGCGATCACGGTCGCATCGATATTCTCGATCACATAGCCTTCGTTTGTGATGAGGTCACGCACATGCTCGAGAAGCTTCATGCTTGAGATACCGGCGTACTGCGGGTCGGTATCCGGAAAATGCTTTCCGATATCGCCGAGTGCTGCCGCGCCGAGAAGCGCATCCATGATCGCATGCACAAGCACGTCCGCATCGGAGTGTCCCAAGAGTCCAAGGGTGTGTGGGATCTCCACACCGCCGAGGATCAGCTTTCTGCCCTCTACCAGTTTGTGTACATCGTAGCCCATTCCTACGCGCATTTTTTCTCCTCCTGTCTGTCAAAATAGTGGATCCAGTCCGCCTTCTTGTAGTACGTCATAAAGATGATCGAGCTGATACTCCACGTCAACGGATAAGCCCAGAACACCACGCGGATGTCCGGGATAAAATGAATCGTGATCGTAACGTATGTGATTCGGATCAGGCACCAGCTGATCAGCATGACAAGTTTTCACAGAAAGCTTGACACTTTTAGCGAAAAAGCAGGGCACAGTTGTGCCCCGCTAATTAGCGATTGTATATCGTATATTTAAATGTTAGAGGCGATACATCAGAGATGTACCGCTTAAGCTAATGCTGCAGTAATGATTGCCATAGAGTAAACCTCAGATGCGTTACATCCACGGGACAGATCGTTGATCGGTGCATTCAGACCGAGTAAGATCGGACCATATGCCTCGAAGTTACCAAGACGCTGTGCGATCTTGTAACCGATGTTACCTGCATTGATGTCAGGGAAGATGAATGTATTTGCATGTCCCGCAACATCAGAATCCGGACACTTGGTACGTGCAACTCTCGGTGATACGGCTGCATCGAACTGCATCTCTCCTGCGATCGGAAGATTCGGGTACTTCTCCTGTGCCTTGTGTGCTGCATTGCGCATCTTGTCAACATCCTCGCCTTTTCCGGAACCGAGTGTTGAGTAGCTTAAGAATGCAACCTTCGGGTCAACACCGAAGATCTTCGCACACTCTGCAGACTCTCCTGCGATCTCAACAAGCTCATCCTCGGTCGGATGGATATTGATTGCACAGTCAGCCATTGCAAGTACCTCATTCTCGCCGGTTGCGGACGGACGAACAAGAATAAAGCAGGAAGATACGATGGAGTTGCCCGGCTTTGTCTTAATCAGCTGTAATGCCGGACGAACGGTATCAGCGGTAGAATATGTAGCGCCGCCTAAAAGTGCATCGGCAATGCCCATCTTAACGAGCATGGTTCCGAAATAGTTTGCCTGTGAGAGAATATCTCTTGCCTGCTCCGGTGTAACACCCTTGCTTTTACGAAGTTCGCAGAACATATCAACCATCTCGTCCATACGATCAAACTTCTTAGGATCGATAATCTGTGCACCGCGGATATTAAATCCACTCTCCTCTGCTGCTACGTTGATCTCTGCCTCATCTCCGACAAGGATCGGATGAAGGAAGTTGCTTGCAAGCAGACGTGATGCTGCCTCTAAAATACGAGGATCGTTGCCCTCGGTAAATACGATTTTCTTAGGACTCTTCTTTAAGATGTCAATGAGTTGACCAAATCCAAACATTTCAATTCTCCTTATCTATATATGAATTAAATCTTTTGATTAACTAATAGTTATTCTATACCCCTTACCGCCGAAATTCAATGCGTTTTCATGTTCTAAAATGAGAACATTTATTAACATGAAAAAGCAGAGTACAAAGATGCACTCTGCCTTTTCGGAGAAGGATTCTAATTATTCAAAATGATGAAATATGTCTTACTGTAATGCCTTGAAAGCCTCGTCAAGGTCTTCGATGATATCGTCCACATTCTCGGTTCCGATGGACAGACGGATGGTGTTTGGCTTGATGCCCTGATCCAAAAGCTCTGCCTCGTTGCACTCGGAATGTGTGGTGCTTGCAGGATGGATAGCCAGCGACTTCACATCGGCTACGTTTGCAAGGAGTGAGAATAACTCAAGGTTATCGATGAACTCCTGTGCCTCTTTTGCGCCGCCCTTGATCTCGAATGTGAAGATGGATCCACCACCGTTCGGGAAATATTTCTTATAGAGTTCCTGCTGCTGAGGATCGGTAGAGATCGAAGGATGATTTACCTTCTCTACGAGCGGCTGGCTCTCTAAGTATTTTACGACTTTTAATGCATTTTCCACATGGCGCTCTACACGCAGAGACAGTGTCTCAAGTCCCTGTAAGAAGATGAATGCATGTACCGGAGAGATTGTTGCACCGGTGTCACGCAGTAAGATTGCACGGATGTAGGTTGCGAATGCAGCCGGAGCGCAATCCTTTGCGAAGCTTACACCGTGGTAAGATACGTTCGGCTCGGTTAACCATGGCCACTTGTCGGATGCTGTCCAGTCGAACTTACCGCTGTCGATGATCACACCACCGATGGTTGTTCCGTGTCCGCCGATGAACTTGGTTGCGGAATGAACAACGATATCTGCGCCATATTCGATCGGACGAACAAGATAAGGTGTTGCGAATGTGTTATCTACGATAAGCGGAATGCCATGTGCATGAGCGATTCCTGCGATCTTCTCGATATCTACCACTTCTGAGTTCGGGTTACCGAGTGTCTCGATCTCGATCGCCTTTGTGTTCTCCTTGATCGCAGCTTCGATTCCCGCATAATCAAACGGATCTACAAAAGTTGCCTCGATGCCGTAATCCGGAAGTGTGTGAGCTAAGAGGTTATAGGTTCCACCGTAGATGTTCTTTGCTGCTACGATGTGATCTCCCGCATGGGCAACAGCCTGAAATGCATAAGTTAATGCGGCTGCACCGGAACCAACAGCGAGTGCTGCAACGCCGCCCTCAAGTGCTGCGATTCTCTGCTCGAAGATGTCCTCTGTCGGGTTGGTCAGACGTCCGTAGATGTTACCTGCATCTCTCAGTCCGAAACGGTCAGCAGCATGCTGGCTGTTGTGGAATACATAAGAAGATGTAAGGTAGATCGGCACCGCTCTTGCATCGGTAACCGGATCAGCGCTCTCCTGTCCAACGTGTAACTGTAATGTCTCAAATTTTAAATTTCTGTCTGCGTAATGTTTCTTTGCCATAATTATTATCTCCTTTTCCTATTTTCCTGAAATCCTTCTTTTTCTGATTCTGTGGAGGACTTTTTAGATCCGTCCCTTAACTTGATCAAATCATACCATTTCCATAGGAAAAGTGTTAGTTCTTTATTTTTATAGCTGGTTATAAGTTTTATTTATAGCAAATCCATTACGCGCTGCAACCCGTTTTCATCCGAATTCTCGACCACATAATCGCAGATTTCACGGTTCCGCTTCTCCGCATCGATCGATAAAATGCGAAGCGTCTTCTCCTCCACCGTAAAGTCTTCCTCTAAGATATCCCTGATCAGACATTCCTTGTCCTTGTTGATATAGATGATTGCCGTCGGGAAATGGCGTTTCATCGCGATCGCCCCGCACATATCAAGCGGCATCACCACATACTGCCCCTGGTCGAGCACCGCCTGAATATCTTCCTTCTTTGTTCCGTACTTAATGCCCGCATACATTGTGTGCTCGAAGAAATTCTGCTTTGCAAATTCCTCTTCCGTCAGGAAATGATGCTTGTCACTCTGCTTTGTGCAATAGGTCTTCGGACTGGCAAAACGCGTGTCCTCACAAAGCTTCTTTGTGATATCGCTTTTGCCCGATCCGGACGGTCCGACCAGAGCGAGCACCGACGGATTCTCGATCCTGCCCGGGCGCGACTGCAATGCATGGATGATCTGCTTTACGAGCGAGACAAATTCCGTCAGATTGTTGACCGAAAGAAGTCCCGTCATCTTCCAGTTCCACGGCTTTCGCATCAGCACAGGATAGGTTGCCGGGGTCTCGAGCACGTTGTGGATCGCATCATCCAGTATGATGTCAAACTGTACAAGATTCTTTGCGTTGCCGAGAATGATATTCTCCGGCGGGAACTCCGGAAATGCCTCAAGGATCTGCTTTGCGCGGATGCCCATAAACCGTGGATACGCGGCGGTAATAAAATACACATCCGCAATCTCCATCAGCCTTCTGATCGCGCGCTTGTTCTTCTCCGACACTTCCTGTCTCTTGTAAAGTTCCTCACTCGCGTAAAGCTCCTTGATCACGGAAGCCCGTCCCGTGTTCTCCCACGAGGTGATCTCCTCAAGTGTAAGCGGCGGTTCTATCTTATATTTTTCGTTCGCCATACGGATGGCGATACTGTTGAACGGGGCGGTCACGTCGTCCCAGTCAAGTCCTATCTTTGGTCGTAACATAATTTTTCCCCTTGACTTAAAATCCCAACAGGTTTATTCGGAAACTTCAACCAATTCAATAGTGAAGTTTAATTCCTTGCCTGCCATCTCATGGTTGGCATCAAATGTGATCGTCTTTTCATTCTTCTCAACGACTTTAACCGGAAACGGCTGTCCGTATGCGTTCTGCAGATACACCTGCTGTCCTGCCTCAAGTTCCTCCGACCCCGGAAGCTGTGCAAGCTCGATTGTAAAGATTGCCTCCGGATCTGCCTCACCGTATGCCTCCTCCGGCATCAGATGCACATCAACCTTCTCTCCGACTTCCATATTGGCAACTGCCGCATCAAAGCCTTTGATCATCATGCCTGCTCCGCAGATGAACTCAAGCGGTTCTCCTCTGTCATAAGAGGAATCGAACTGTGTTCCGTCGTTGAACGTTCCTCTGTAATGTGTCTTACATGTCTTACCGACATTCTTGCCTTCGATCTTATTTTCCATCTCTTTTCTTTCCTTTCTTACGAATAAATAAAGTGTGCGCTTGCCGCACACTTCCGCGCGCGAGCGGTATGCTTCAGCA
>CAVHWG010000048.1:0-6151 GCA_963639645.1 Firmicutes bacterium TM09-10
GTCATCAACGGATTTATGATTCAGGGTGGCGATCCGGAAGGTACCGGAATGGGTGGCCCGGGATACGGAATCAAGGGCGAGTTTGCACAGAATGGCGTGCAGAACGATTTAAAGCATACCGCAGGCGTTCTTTCTATGGCTCGTTCCATGATGCCGAACTCTGCAGGAAGCCAGTTCTTTATCATGCACAAGGACGCTCCGCATCTTGACGGCGCATATGCTGCATTCGGCAAGATCATCGAGGGTCAGGATGTTGTAAACGCGATCGCAGAGGTTGCAACCGATTACAGTGACCGCCCGCTTGAGGATCAGGTGATGGAGACGGTTGTCGTTGAGACATTCGGTGAGGAATATCCGGAGCCGGAAACTGTATAAGAATAGAAGAAAAAGGCAGATTCTTCGGGATCTGCCTTTTTTGGAATCATAGGAAATTGCTTCCTATGATTCCAAAACGCTCCGCGGGGATGCGCAGCTCGCGGAGATGAAGTTTATGCTGAGCATACCGCTCGCACGCAAAAGTGCGCGGCAAGCGCACACTTTATTTAAGGGAATAAGGGTAGATGAAGCAGAAACAACAGAACATACCCAGTGATAGACCTCGCCTGACTACAATCTTGTACCGGGAAGGCGAATGGTCACCAGAATTGCTGGCAAAGGATGTGCGGGATCGGTATATGTATTGTGAAATTCCGGAATATGCAGACCTGCTTAAGGATACAATGATACAAAACAAAATCGATCCGCAGAACGTTTTATATATCGCTGCGACAGAGGAAAGTCTGCGTGCAGCGCAGATGCTCGGGTTGGCAACGCTTGGATATGATAACCGGTCAGATGAGAATTCATCATGTTCTTTGAACGGTGTGAGAATGATTGTTGAGGGTTTTGAGGAAGTGGATGCGCTTTTTCTGGAAAGAGTATATGAGCGGGAGCACCATCTTCCGTGGGAGATTGCGCGGACGGACCGTTGGATTCTGCGGGAATTTACGATGGATGATATGGACGGTCTGGTGGAACTCTATGATCAGCCGAGTGTTTCTTACCGGATCGAGAATGGACAAAAAGTGCCGGGATATATTGAACCGCTTTTTCCGCGTGAGGAGGAAGAGGAGTACCAGCGATGCTACATTGAGAATATGTACGGATATTACGAGTACGGCATGTGGATTGTCACGGAAAACGGGGCGGAAAAGGATTCGCCACGCATCATCGGACGCGCGGGACTTGAGAACCGCGACTATGGGAATGTGGTGGAACTGGAGATGGGCTATGTCATTGATCCGCGGTGGCAGCATCGGGGAATTGCGTATGAAGTCTGCTCGGCAATCGTTGAATATGCCCGCGAATATACAGGATTTGAACGTCTGAATGCGTTGACGGATACAGACAATGCCGCATCCATTGCGCTGCTGGAGAAGCTGGGATTTGTATATCTGGAAGATACGGATGTATCCGGAAGTATGATGCGAAGATATGTATATAATCTAAGAAAAAGTCAAGAACCTTGCACAAAATCTTGCAATAAAGGAAAAAATAAAATATAATAAAACATTATATTAAGCGTGTATATATAGTAAGCGGGTGAGCAGATGGCAGATATTTCTACAGAAGAACTGGAACGAATTGAGCGGGAATTTCATTCGGGTCCCGGAACCATTAAGACAACAAAAGAATTTGCACAGCCGGAGGATCTGTATAAGGATTTGATCGCGAGCATTAAGAAGTATCATCCTTCCGCAGATATCTCTCTGATCGAGAAGGCGTACAAGGTAGCGTATAAGGCACATGAGGGACAGGTACGCAAGTCGGGCGAGGCTTATATTATTCATCCGCTTTGTGTTGCAATTATTCTGGCGGAACTTGAGCTGGATAAGGAGACGATCGCTGCAGGACTTCTTCACGATGTATTGGAAGACACTGTGATGACGAGTGAGCAGATGAAGGAAGCGTTCGGCGAGGAAGTGCTGCTTCTGGTGGACGGCGTGACCAAGCTGCAGCATCTGCATCTGACGGACAACATCAAGAATCCGAAGGACAAGAATGCGGATCGTCTTGAGATGCAGGCGGAAAATCTGCGTAAAATGTTTCTTGCGATGGCAAAGGACATCCGTGTCATTATGATCAAGCTTGCCGATCGTCTGCACAATATGAGAACGCTCAAATACCAGTCGCGCGAAGCGCAGATGCGTATCGCACGTGAGACACAGGAGATTTATTGTCCGATCGCGCAGCGCCTTGGTATCAGTAAGATCAAGATTGAGCTGGAAGATCTGTCATTGAAGTATCTTGAGCCGGAAGCCTACTATGATCTGGTGGAGAAAGTCGCTTTGCGCAAGAATGTGCGTGATGAGTACGTGCAAAGCCTCGTGGAGGAAGTACGTAAGCAGATTGAGGAAGCGGGCATTAAGGCGGAGATTTCCGGACGTGCCAAGCATTTCTTTTCCATTTATAAGAAGATGAAGAATCAGGATAAGACGATCGATCAGATCTATGATCTGTTCGCTATCCGTATTATCGTGGATTCTATTAAGGATTGTTACGCGGCACTTGGAATCATGCATGAGAAGTATAAGCCGATTCCGGGCCGCTTCAAAGATTATATCGCGATGCCGAAGCCAAACATGTACCAGTCGCTGCATACGACACTGATCGGACCGAGCGGACAGCCGTTTGAGATCCAGATTCGTACGTTTGAGATGCACCGTACTGCGGAATACGGTATTGCCGCACACTGGAAGTACAAGGAAGCCAACAACGGTGGTGCAACTTCTACGACCGTTACCGAGGAGGAGAAGTTAAGCTGGCTCAGACAGATTCTCGAGTGGCAGCAGGATATGTCGGACAACAAAGAGTTTATGACTTTGTTGAAAAGTGACCTGGATCTCTTCTCTGACACCGTATTCTGTTTTACTCCGTCCGGAGATGTCAAGAATCTTCCGAACGGTTCGACACCGATCGATTTTGCGTACAGCATTCACTCGGCGGTTGGTAATAAGATGGTCGGTGCGAAAGTCAACGGTAAACTGGTGCCGATCGATTACGTGATCCAGAACGGAGACCGTATTGAGGTCATCACTTCGCAGAATTCAAGAGGACCGAGCCGTGACTGGCTGAATATCGTCAAGAGTACACAGGCGAAGAACAAGATCAACCAGTGGTTTAGAAGTGAGTTAAAAGAAGAAAATATTCTGCATGGCAAGGAACTGATCGCTGCCTATGCAAAGTCCAAAGGCATCAATTTTGGAGAGATCAACAAGCCGGAGTATCAGGAGAAGATCATTCGCAAGTATGGTTTCCATGACTGGAATTCCTGTCTGGCTACGGTCGGACACGGTGGATTGAAGGAAAGCCAGATCGTCAACCGTATGTACGATGAGTATCAGAAGGACCATCCGATCCTTGTCACGGATCAGGATGTACTTGACAGTGTTGCAGAGAATAAGCCGGTAGAAGCGGTACAGCATTCCAAAAGCGGTATCGTGGTCAAGGGGCTTTATGATGTTGCCGTGCATTTCAGTAAGTGTTGTTCACCGGTTCCGGGAGATGAGATTGTCGGCTTTGTGACCAGAGGACGCGGTGTGTCCATTCATCGAACCGACTGTGTCAACATCCTGCATCTGTCGGATATGGAGCGTGCGCGCCTGATCGAAGCGGAGTGGCAGGAAGGTGCCGGACGTGCGGAATTCGGAGAGTATCATGCGGAGATCAAGATTTTTGCGCATGACCGTGCCGGACTTCTGGTGGATATTACCCGCGTGTTTACGGAAGCGGATATCAATATTTCCGGTATTCATTCCAAGACGAGCAAGCAGGGGATCGCAACGATCGAGGTCGCTTTTCAGACGAAGGGGCGTGAGCAGATTACGAAGATCGTGGAGAAGATCCGTCAGATCGAAAGTGTTATGGATATTGAGAGAACCACGGGCTGAGTGGGACTTATGGAATCGAGTAGGGCAACCTGCTCGATTTGCTGATAGAACGAAAAGGAGTAAGTATGTCAAAGCTGAAAATCAATCATTATGTGGTTGGTCCGGTGCAGACCAACTGTTATTTTGCAATTAATGAGGAGACGAAGGAACTTCTTGTGATCGATCCGGGCGCAAGCGCAAAGCAGCTTGCGGAACGCGTTCGTCAGGAAGGCTGCACGCCGGTCGCCATCCTTCTGACACACGGCCATTTTGATCATGCGACCGGTGCGGAAGAACTGGCGCAGGAGTTTGACATTCCAATCTATATATACGAAGATGACAAGGAGACGCTTGCCGATCCTGAGATGAATGTCAGCTATATGATGGGCAGGGAACTGGTCTTTCGTGCGGATAAATTTTTGAAGGATGAGCAGGAAATCGACCTGGCAGGATTCCATATCCGTGTGTTGCACACACCGGGGCATACGCCGGGCGGATGCTGCTACTATTTCCCATATGAGGATGTGGTATTTACCGGGGATTCCCTGTTTTGCGGCTCGATCGGACGTACGGATTTCAAGGGAGGAAGCTCTTCCCAACTGATCCGCGCAGTCAAGGACAAACTGATGAGCCTGCCGGATCGCACGACAGTCTATCCGGGACATAATGATATCACAAGCATTGAACATGAGAGGATGTACAACCCATACCTATGATAACTGTAAATTTAAACCGAACGGAATTTGAATACGATATCCACTCGCTGCTGAAGGCTTTTTTCCCGAAGGAGGATGTGGAGATATACTATACGGCGGATGCACATGCTGACGAGAAGAATGTTGCCTGCACGAATCACTCGGTGGACAGCAGAAACGCAGAGGATGAAATGCAAAACCATCATTCGCATAAGAAGAACGGGGATGTGTCGAATGAAGCTGCGAGAGTATCGAATTTTACGATCCATTATGAGGACGACAAGATTTCTATTGCGTGGGATGGAGAGCCACTTCGCCTGTTAGGTACAACACCGGGTGCTGCCGATGAAAACTCGATACTTCGATCGGTGGATGAAGATGAGGCGTTGGAGGGACCGGGACTTCGCACCTTTAAAGTGGATTTTGCAGATCGTTCCGAGACGAAAAATGCGCTCAAGGAGCATCTGTATCGTTTGCTGGAAGAAGAAACCGGGCGTAGCCTTCCGTGGGGAACGCTGACCGGAATCCGGCCGACGAAGATCCCGATGCAGCTTCTTGATGAGGGCAGGACAAAAGAAGAAGTTGCGTCATATATGAAGAAGACCTATCTTGCTTCGGATGATAAAGTGGATCTTTCCATCGCGATTGCGGAGCGCGAGCGGGCACTTCTCTCGAAACTGGATTACAAGGACGGATATAGTTTGTACATTGGTATTCCGTTTTGTCCGAGTACCTGTCTGTACTGTTCGTTCACCTCGTATCCGCTGGCATCCTGGAGAACACAGGTGGATGCATATCTGGATGCTTTGGAGAAGGAACTGGATTATGTGGCAACGAAAAATTACCACAAGAAGCTCAATTCCATCTATATCGGAGGCGGGACGCCGACGACGCTTGAGCCGTATCAACTTGACCGTCTGATAAGAAAGATCCGTTGTAGCTTTGATCTGAGTCACTGTATCGAATTTACCGTGGAAGCGGGCAGACCGGATTCCATTACGAAGGAGAAGCTGCAGGTGTTACGAAATAATGGCATCAGCCGTATTTCCATCAATCCGCAGACGATGAAGCAGGAGACGTTGGATATCATCGGACGTCATCATACCGTGGAGCAGACGATTGAAAGCTTCAAACTGGCGAGAAGCCTTGGTTTCGACAATATCAATATGGATCTGATCATGGGGCTTCCGGAGGAAAATCTTGAGGATGTTCGCCATACGATGGAAGTGCTCAGGGAACTTGATCCGGACAATATCACGATCCACTCGCTTGCCATCAAGCGTGCGGCGCGACTGAATATTTTTAAGGATCGTTACGAGAGTATGCAGATGGTCAACACACAGGAACATATGGATCTGTGTGCGGATTATTGTGCGAAGATGGGGTTGTCTCCGTATTATCTGTATCGCCAGAAAGGTATGGCGGGCAATATGGAGAACGTTGGATATGCCAAGTCGGGCAAGGCGGGCGTATACAATGTGCTGATCATGGAAGAGAAACAGACCATCGTGGCGTGCGGAGCGGGAGCTTCGACAAAACGTGTCTGGA
>CAVHWG010000049.1:0-498 GCA_963639645.1 Firmicutes bacterium TM09-10
GATAGGATGCGGCTCTAAGTCGGAAGAGAGCGCTGTCAGCGTAAATGGACCATATTCCATTGATCAGATTCAGAGTGGTCTGTTTATAATGACAAAAGACGGTGAGTTCTATACTCCGGATACTTCCGGGCAGAATTTTACAAATGAGGTTACAAGCAGTGACCCAAGAAGGATAATTTATTCATATGAGGACAACAAAGTAATTCCTACATTATATGCAGACGATAAGCTTGTTTATTTTACGACGGATTCAATCCCGACAAATTTCGGAGTGGAAAAATTCCGTGATGTCGGATACACATTCGGGCTGTACGGAATCTCAAAAGGTTCCGGAGGGGAATATACCTTTACGGAAGCAGATTTTATTCCGGATTCCACGATCGAACAGTCATTTAACGGATATATTTCCGGTAATGATATTGCGACGATCCTGACCGTGGACGGAAAAGCGGTAGATGTTGACAATTTCTCAGTTGCCGGCACTTATAAATGTGAAAA
>CAVHWG010000049.1:508-2031 GCA_963639645.1 Firmicutes bacterium TM09-10
AAGGTAAAAATCGCATTCATGAAGGGAACGTTTTACAGCGAGGTAGAAGCCTTTGCGGATGAGCATGTGTGGTATTCGGCAGAGACTTCCAATGTTTTGTCTTACGAAACGACAAAGAATGGTTTTATCGTATTACAGTTGCCGGATGGATTGAACAATGGAGATTTCATTTCTGTAATGAATACAGGACTTATGCAGATATCTACGGAAAACAGACCTTAGGAGGAAACAATATGCAGGGAAGAATCAAATGTAACAAATGTAATAACATGATCGCCATCGGAACCGTATTCTGCCCATATTGCGGCAGTGAGCAGGCTCCGTCCGGGGCGGCAAACGAGAATGTTCAAAACAGACGCAGAAGGGGAAGCCACAATGTTCCGATCATTAAAACGGGCGAAGACGTAATGGTTCCGGTCAAGGTTAAAGAAGTTGCCGTGCCAAAAGAAGAAAAGAAAATTAGTAAAGAGACAGATAAGCCGGTAGCCAAGCAGGAGAGTGCCCCGAATGCATCATCCGTTAAAATATCCGAAGATCAGAAAAAAGATATAGGAGATGAGGCACAGGAAGCACGTAAGACGAGTGTTTCAATGCCTGAGCATACAGATCAGGAAGTTGATCAGAAAATTGATCAGGAAATTGATCAGGAAATTGATCAGGAAGTTCCTGCTTCAACCGGATCAGAAATGACTGGGGAGGACGTTCAAGAGCAGGATCCTGAGCCTGAAATAGATGAAGCAGAAGCAGGTGAAATCCTCAGCGGAATTCTTGGAGAAGCGTCTGGTGAAGACGGAAACCAAAACGAAGACGGAATCTCAAATGAAGGTGAAATCGCTGCCGACAGCCCGGAGAAAAACAGCAGGGAAAAGGGCAGAACAAGTAAGATCAAGCAGAAGAAAACCCAAAAAGCTATGGAATATGAGCTTTATCATGATATTCTGACATGCTGCTTAAACCGTAAAGCCTATGAAAAGAAACTGGATGAGCTGGACTCTGATGATTACTGCATCATTGTGGCTGATGCAAATAACCTCAAGAGGACAAATGACTCGCTTGGACATGCAAATGGCGATATCCTCCTTGTCGCGATCGCACAGTCCCTGCAGGCTGTCTTTGGCACTGAAAACAGCTACAGGACGGGCGGAGATGAGTTCGCGGTTATCCTTGAGGGTATTGAGGAGGATGTTGTTAAAGAGCGTATTGAGCGCTTCCGCATCGAATTAAAGAGCAGAGAGCGCAAACAGCGTGAAAATGGAACCCAGATCGATATGAAAGCTGCTATCGGATACGCATATGGGAAAAAGAAAGACTCCGTAAAGAGTATATGCAAGAAAGCAGATGAAAACATGTATGTGGACAAACATCAGCTGAAGCAGATATATGATCCGAATTATGACGGTTACTACAACGATGTTAAGGCGCAGTACGAAGAGATGAAAGTCGATTTCGACCGGGAGAACATGCATAAAGCAATCATGGTCGTATTGGCGGTTATCGTGTTCATGATCTTCTATGTTGTATTC
>CAVHWG010000050.1:0-8912 GCA_963639645.1 Firmicutes bacterium TM09-10
GCGACGCATCGTTGACCTGCAGCTTTTCAAGCGCATCACGAAGATCCGGGTACTTTGCGGAATCCGCCGGGTACAATCCGCAGTAAACCATTGGATTGACTTTCTTGTATCCCGGAAGTGCCTCGTCGCAAGGACGCTCACTGTCCGTTACCGTATCACCGACGCGTGTGTCACGCACATTCTTGATGCTGGCTGCAATATAGCCAACCATTCCTGCGGAAAGCTCATCACAAGGGATAAACTGACCCGCACCGAAATATCCGACTTCTGTGACAAGATCCTCTGCTCCGGTTGCCATCATCTTAATCTTCGTTCCGACTTTCACCGTACCTTCTTTGATACGGCAGAAAATGATAACACCCTTGTACGAATCGTAGATGGCATCGAAAGTGAGTGCTTTCAGCGGTGCTTTCGGATCGCCGGTCGGCGCTGGGATCTTCGTTACAATCTGTTCCAGCACATCCTCGATATTCAGTCCGGTCTTGGCAGAGATGCGCGGTGCATCCTGCGCTTCGATACCGATCACATCCTCAATCTCCTGAATGACTTCATCCGGTCTTGCGCTCGGCAGATCGATCTTGTTGATGACCGGCATCACATCCAGATCATGGTCAAGTGCCAGATACACATTGGCAAGCGTCTGTGCCTCCACGCCCTGTGCGGCATCCACGACAAGGATTGCACCATCACACGCCGCAAGGCTTCGCGATACTTCATAATTGAAATCCACGTGTCCCGGTGTATCGATAAGGTTAAAAATATATTCTTCCCCATCCTTCGCATTATAGATAATACGAACAGCCTGGGACTTGATCGTGATTCCACGCTCTCTCTCTAAGTCCATGTTGTCAAGTACCTGCGCCTGCATCTCGCGGCTGGTCAGTGTACCAGTCTTTTCAATAATACGATCTGCAAGCGTTGACTTGCCGTGATCGATATGGGCAATAATGCAAAAATTACGAATTTTGCTCTGATCGATTGACATATAGTTCCTCCTGCCATATGGCGGTTATTATTTTCATTCTTCACAATCCTTTATTATACGGAAAATCAGAGATTATGTAAACATAAATCTACATCAGTGGCCATCTGCTGAACACTTCCTGTTTTACGGAATCATCCGCAAAACTCGTAGCAAGCGACGCCATATAGATCTTCTGACACATCGCCTCCTTAAACATTCCGGCTTCCGTCAGGCGCATATATTCATCCGTACACGTCGTATCACTCACCGTGCGGTTGTCCGTATTGATCGACATCGGGATTCCCGCTTCGTAGAACTTCGTAAACGGATATTCCTCGATGGAACTGATCGCCTTGGTCTGTAAGTTGCTCGTCGGGCAAAGCTCCACGCCAATCTTCTTGTCCGCGCAAAGCTTCATCAGCTCCGGCTCGTCCTTCATCGCGATACCATGTCCGATTCTTCTCGCTCCGTACTCGATCGCCGTCTGAATGTTGAGCGCGCTGCCGCACTCTCCCGAATGGATGGTAAAAGGCATCTCATTCTTTCTCGCCCACTCAAACAGTTCATGAAATTCGGATGTCGGATACGCTTTCTCATCTCCCGCCAGATCACAGCCCACAACACCTGCTCCGAGAAGTTCTCTCGCTTCCTTGAGCATCGAAAGATTCGTATCCCGGTCAAGATTTCGCATCGCACAAACCAGGATTCCCGTATGGATATCGCGTTTTGTCTCAGCCGATTTCAAGCCTTCATTGACGCTCTCGATGATTTCTTTAATCGTCAGTCCCTGTTGCGTCGAAAACGACGGTGCAAACCGTACCTCCAGATACTTTACCTGCTCCTTTGCCGCACGCAGCGCAAGTTCTTCCGCTGCTGCACGAAGCCCTTCTTTTGTCTGCAGACAGCGAAGCGGCAGATCAAACCGCTTCAGATAATCCGCAAGAGACGGACAATCCATCGGTGCCGTCAGCGCCTCCTGCAATTCTTCTTTTGTATATTCTTCGCCCATATCGGAAAGCAGCTTCTTCGTCAGTTCCACGCTCATCGAGCCGTCTAAGTGACAGTGAAGCTCAATCTTTGGCATATTGTATGCGATAAAACGATTCATCATAGTATTGCCTCCTCTTGTCTTAATAATGATTATTATACCACTCCTATGCAAATTCATAGATCATCCCCCATTCGATCAACTTTTTTGCTGTTGCACCGGTTAGCGCAGGTAACACTTCCGTTAAAAGTTCTTTTGAAAATTCCTTCTGTTTCATATATGAAATCAGTACCTCAATCGTCTCTTTTTTTGTAAGTTCCGTATACTTTTCCGCTTGACTGATACTATCCAACAACTGCAAAAGTTCTGCATTTGTGTCATTTACCGGTATCGTCGATTTTTTTACCCGAACCCTTTGCGTCCCAACCATAACCAAACGCCCATTGGTTGCCTCATGATTGGTAACAATCTCTATTACTGCCGGCAACTGCGTTGTCAATCCTAATTGATTTGCAAAAGAGGCTCCCGTTACATAGCCATATTTTTGGGATTTACTCTGCACATATCTACGCATAATAACCATATAAGGATCCAAATAACTTTTGCCGAGCAATCCGCCTTGCTTAGGTATATAGTATATTCCATTATCGTATCTTTCCAAAAAACCACTCATTGCCAGTCGCTTTACAGACTGTCGAACGGCATTATCCGACATTCCTTCTATCTTAAGTTCATTCAAAAAAATCGGTTCATTATATCCGTAATTTTCGATCAGATATTGTTTTATCATCCTCTCACCTCCACTCGATAGTACCATTTTTATATTTATATTGTCAATATATATGTCATTCTTGTTTTTGCCATTTGTAAACATATTATTCCGTATAAAAACCAAGCAACAAGTACCTTGCTTTTTATCCCTATTGGGCTATACTATTGTTTGAACAAAATGAATCAAAAAACTTTAACTCAATTGCAGAGTTGACTGGAGGTTACGATACAATGGAAGACATGACAAAAATAAAAGATGAGGCATACACTGCCGCAAAAGAAATATTGGAAAAAGCCAAACTAGAAAAAGGCGATCTCTTCGTCGTCGGCTGCTCCACCAGCGAAGTATGCGGCGAAACAATCGGAACGCATTCGAAACCAGAACTTGCAGATATGGTCTTTACCGGAATCTATCAGGCAGCACAGGAGTACGGCGTGTATCTGGCAGCACAGTGCTGTGAACATTTAAACCGTGCACTGATCCTTGAAGCGGAAGCTGCCGAGAAATTCGACTATCCGAAAGTTAATGTCGTACCGCAGCCAAAAGCCGGCGGTTCCTTCGCTACCGCAGCTTACAAAACGTTCAAGAAACCGGCCGCCGTCGAGCATATTAAAGCAGGAGCCGGAATGGATATCGGTGACACGCTGATCGGTATGCATCTGCGCGATGTTGCCGTACCGACACGAATTGAGACAAAACAGATTGGAAATGCGCATGTGGTATGTGCCCGCACAAGACTGAAATTTATCGGTGGCGAACGCGCCGTGTATGATCACGACCTGATGTAACAAAATAGTCCGGAAGGTTTTATAAAATCTTCCGGACTATCTATTTGAAGAATTTTTTCGTCATACGGACAAATTCATTCACATACGGTCTATCCTCTGCTTTTTTCACCGAAATTCCATAGGAAACCTTCTCTTCCCATTCAAATGGTACTGCAACCAGCTTCTCGTTTTTCAGATATTTAAATTCCGGCATGATCGCAATTCCCATATTACAGAGTATAACCAGATGGCTCATGCGGACATTCGATAAATACTGGATAATATTTGCCTGATATCTTTTTTCTATCTGTTTTTGCACTTCATCCATTTCCGGCGGTGCATAATTTTGATCCAGAAGAATGATATCCCAGTTCCCGCTCCAACGCGGTAATATGATGCGTGACCGTTGGCTGCGAAATATATAATAGCTTCGCGGTCTTTGTAAAATTTAAAGTTTCTGCCGCACTAATAAAACATTCAATCTGTATCGATCAGATTTTCATTGGCTGGGGTGTCGGAACTTTAGGAAACAGCGCAACAAATGCGATTTTCCCACTTACGATGGTAATTACCGCTTTTTCACTGTTGTTAGGCGATGGCGGTGCTGCATATCTGAGTCTCGAATTAGGTCGGCAAAATCAGAAGAAAGCCCAAAAAGGCGTAAACAATACACTCTCCTGGCTTATCATTGCCGCAGTTTTCTTTCTTATCATATGTGCAGTTTTTCTAAGACCATTGATTGGATTATTCGGTGCTACGCCGGACAATCTTCCCTATGCACTCGCATACGGAAAAATTGTAATCTTAGGATTTCCGTTTGTCATCATCGGAAGCGGCATGTGCTCTCTTATCCGTGCAGACGGCACCCCGCAGCTTACCATGATCGGTATGATCGTTGGCTGTGTTTCAAACATCATACTGGATGCCATATTTGTTCTTGGATTTCACTGGGGAATGGAAGGTGCCGCAATCGCCACGATCATCGGACAGATTCTAAATTTTCTGTTATGCGTCGGATATATACCGCGATTTAAAACGGTAAAGATCACCTTAACCGATATGAAACCACAGTTTTCACTGTTGAAGAAAATATCCGGACTAGGCGTCTCCAGCTTTATTTCACAGATTGCAATTGCCATGAAGTTCAATACGATCCTTGTGTCACTCGCAACCGGTATCGGAACCGGATCACAGCCGATCATTGGTTACAATTACGGAAGCGGCAACTACACGCGTGTTAAGAAAAGCTTTTCCATTGCCGCAAAGACGGCAACTCTGGTCGCAGTCATCTTCTTTTTTGTATTTCAGCTTTTTCCACAACAGCTTACCTCGATGTTCGGTGATCAGGGTGCACTTTATAACGAATTTTCTGTAATGTCTCTGCGTATTTTCCCGATGCTGTGCTTCTTTAACGGATTTCAGATTGTGGTTGCAATCTTCTTCCAGTCCATCGGCAAGCCTGTGATCTCCGGTATTATTTCACTCAGCCGGCAGATTCTGTTTCTGATTCCGGCAATCATGATCTTATGTAGTTGGATTGGAATTACCGGTGTTCTCTGGGCTGGTCCCATTGCGGATGGACTTGCCTTCTTACTGGCACTCATCTTCCTGCTCTACGAATTGAAAAAAATGAAAGGAAACGAAAATTATGTTCGTGAACCATAAGTGTCATCCTTTATATGTAGTACTCACACCACCTGCTCTCCTCCGCAAGTGTACAGCTTTCTCTTTTTAACAGACGGCACTGTAGTTCCACGCGCGCAACCCCTTTGTGTCCGCCCCGGAGCCGGTCAATCAGCAGATACAGCGCAAACTTTCCCATATCCGTCTTGGATATCTCCACCGTTGTCAGCATCGGCGTGGTGTACTGCGCTTCCTCGATCCCGTCACTGGATATGATGGACGGCATATAATAACGATTTTTGCACTTGTTCAGATACTTGAGCATACCGATCGCGGTAATATCGTTCGCGCAGTAGATCCCGGTCGGGTAATGCTCCTGCTGCATCAACTGCTCCATCGCCTCGTACCCTTCCACTTCACTCTGCTTCGTGTTGATCACATAATCCGCATCGACCTGCAATCCATGCTTTTCGAGCGTTTCCACATATCCGCGGTAACGCGCCTCGTTGTTGCAGGCGCCGACATATCCGATGCTCTCATGTCCAAGGGAGATCAGATATTCCACCGCGGTACTTGCGATCTGGCTGCCGTTACAAATCACCTCATCCACCTCGCCGTTCGCCGCATCGCGGTTGACGTACACAATGCTTTTATACTTTCCCGCTAGCTTCTTTAATGCGCCGCGGTTACACTTTCCGATGATCACCAGCCCATCGCCGCGCCCATCCGCTTCCTCCACCATCCGATTGATAATGGCATCCACATCCTCGTATTTACACCGTTTGTCATCGGAGAAGATCGAATAATACCACACTTTGGTCAGGATACTTCCCAGCCGGTGGATCTCGCTCTCCACGACACGCAGCAGTTCCCGGAAAAACGGGTCCGATCCCGCCGTATCCATACGTGTCATCAGCACATTGATATAATACGTTTTCTGCGTCTGCGACTGACTTTTGCTTTTCAGATTGCGCGCCGCCTCGTTTGGAACATAATTCATCCGCATGGCAGCATTCCATATTTTATCCCGAAGTCCCGGTGTGGAGCATTTGTAATCCGGATTATTTAACACACGCGAAACCGTCGATACCGACACGCCGGCTTCCTTTGCAATATCTTTGATCGATGCCATATGATCGCCTCTTAACAGGTAATTTTGTTTATTTCCTACCCTTTTAATATGTTTACTATACTTTAATTTACTATAGATGATATTCCATATAATGTCAACGAAAAAAGCCTAGATCACAAGACTGTCCACATGACTTATTGCCTCATTGAGCACGACTTGCACATGTTCTCTTCCATCCTCTTCCTGATCCGTCACGAGATAGATTTTCTGTAAAAGCACTTCCACCTCTTCCCCTTCGCGGATCACCGGCTGACCGATCTGCCGGAACGCCGTCACAGTATTCCCTTTCAGTTCGATGGTCAGTTCCATGCCGTTCCCACGGAAAGCACTTCGTTTCACAATGCCTTTTTCCGTTGAAACTGGATACGGATTCATCTCGTTTTGCTTGTATACGGATAAAAATTCCGGCCGGATGATCGCTTTTAAGCCTTTTCCGGCATTGGCAAAACCTTTCAGATTACGGTAATTCGTGATCTCGGAAGGCTGACCGAGGAAGCGTGCAACAAAAGCACTCTGCGGGTTACTGTAGATCTCATACGGTGTTCCGATCTGCTCGATGCGGCCGTGATCTGTCACAATGATCTGATCCGCCACCTCGATCGCCTCATCCTGATCGTGTGTGACAAAAATGCTGGTAATTCCAACCTTATTGATCAAATCCCGAAGCCACAGTCTCAACTCTTTGCGCACCTTGGCATCGATCGCCGCAAACGGTTCATCCAAAAGCAGAAGCTGCGGCTGCGTTGCCAATGCCCGCGCAAACGCGACTCTCTGACGCTGCCCGCCGGACAACTGTTTCGGATAACGTTTCTCCATGCCTTTCAACCCGACCAACTCGATCAGTTCCTCAGTGCGGCTTTTGATCTCTTCCTTATTGTATTTCTGAATTTTCATTCCAAAGGCGATATTCTCATACACCGTCTTATAGCGAAACAACGCATAATTTTGAAACACAAAGCCGATGCCGCGCTTGCTTGCGGCGATTCCGTCCACCTGCTTTCCGTCGATATAGATGGCTCCGGAATCCGCACTCTCAAGCCCCGCCAAAACGCGGAGGATCGTGGTCTTTCCGCTGCCGCTCGGTCCGAGCAGACCGATCAGCTTGCCTTTTTCAATGGAAAAACTCACATGATCGGATGCCGTAAAATTTCCAAAGGTTTTCGTGATATCTTTTAATTCCACATATGCGTTCGTATTTTCCATTTTATACCTCTTCCTTCTTTCCACGATATTCCAAAATGTTGCGTGCCACGAGAATGATGATCGCCATGATGACGAGGATCGATGACATTGCAAATGCACCCGTAAAATCAAATGCCTGATACAATAATTCAATGTAGAGCGGCATCGTGTTGGTAATGCCTCTTAAGTGTCCCGACAGCACGGATACCGCGCCGAATTCGCCCATCGCCCGCGCAGAGCAGAGCACGATTCCGTAAAGCAGCGCCCACCGGATATGCGGCAGGGTGATCTGCGTGAAGATCTGAAATCCGTTGGCTCCCATCAGTGCCGCCGCTTCCTCCTCGTCGTTGCCTGCGGCGGTAAGAACCGGTATGATCTCACGCGAGATAAACGGAAACGTAACAAAAATCGTTGCAAGCACGATTCCCGGAACCGCAAATATGATCTGAATATTCAGCTTTTCAAGAAGCGGATATAAAGCACTCTGCCGTCCGAAAGTCAGAACGAAGATCAATCCTGCGATCACCGGAGAGATCGTCAGTGGCAGATCGATCAGTGTCGAGATCACTTTCTTGCCGCGGAATGTAAATTTTGTGATCACCCATGCCGCAAAGATTCCGAATATGGTATTGATCACCACTGTGATCAGCACCACCTCCACCGTAAGCAGAATTGCCTTGACAGCATAGGGGTCGAGTACCGATTTCAGATAGGTGTTCCATCCGTCACGCAGCGCCGTTACCAGTACATAGACGAGAGGTAATACTAAAAATACGGCTAAAAACAGGATTCCTGCCAGTATCAAAAGCCACTTGATTATCTTTTTTCTCTTTGTTTCCACCGTAAACCTCCTTACTCCATTCCACTGACGATCTTCGACGCTCTGCTTTGGATGATCGCATTCACAAACAGGATCGCGAACGCAAGAAGCAACATCACAAGTGCGATCGATGTGGCGCTCGCATAATCATATTCCTGTAACTTTGCCATGATCATCAGCGGTGCGACCTCCGTCTCATACGGCGTATTGCCCGATATGAATACTACGCTTCCGTACTCGCCGATGCTTCTCGCAAAAGCCATCGTAAATCCCGCAACAAGTGCCGGAAAGATCTCCGGCAGAATCACCTGCACAAAAATCTGAAAATCCGATGCGCCAAACAGACTGGCTGCCTCCTCGTATTCCTTATCCACTTTCTCCAGAACCGGCTGCACGCTGCGCACCACGAACGGAATTCCGACGAAAACAAGAGCAATGGTAATGCCGAGTCTGGTGTATGCGACCTTGATGTCGAACCGGTCAAAAAGCCGGCCCCCCCATCCGTTTGGAACCGTAAGATGGGTGAGTGCAATGCCTGCCACCGCCGTCGGCAGCGCAAACGGCAATTCGATCAGTCCGTCCACAATGCGTTTTCCCGGAAAACGATAGCGCACTAAGATCCATGCCAGCAGTGTTCCCATTACCGCATTGATCACTGATGCGA
>CAVHWG010000051.1:0-18734 GCA_963639645.1 Firmicutes bacterium TM09-10
ACATGATCTCGAGGCTATGCTGGATCAGTGCATCCGTCTTGTGGCAGAAGAGGGAAGCGGCGATGCGCGCGCGGATTTTGGCGTTGTGAAGCAGTATTTTGATGAGCGGGAAGAGGCAAGACAGCAGCAGATCACGGATGCGGGAAGACATCTGTCGAATGCGTTTGATTTCTTGAACCGTGTGTTCGGTGAGGGACAGGAGCTGGTCATTTTCTTATCGGAACTGTCGGCGGGCTATTACAGCTTAAAGTTTGTCAGCGAGTGCGGCAACGAGGATTATTATAAGTACAACCGCCTGCTTCTTCTGAAAGACCGCGGGGAAGAACTCACGCAGGAAGTGATGGAGATTCTTGCGTTGGATGACTAGGATAAGATATAATATACGAAAAGCAAAACATTGGAGAAAACGTTATGAAAAACATTCGACGAATCTTTGCGGCAGACCTGCGAGGTCTGTTCCGTAACTTTTTTGCGCTGGTCATCGCTGTGGGGCTATGTCTTCTGCCGGCGTTCTATGCATGGTTTAATATTTATGCGAACTGGGATCCGTATGCCAACACGGGCAATATCCGTATCGCGGTCAGCAATCTTGACGAAGGGTGTGAGGATTTAGACGGCAATCCGGCGAACATGGGTGAACAGATCGTTGAACAGCTCAGGCAGAAGGATAATATCGGCTGGGTATTTACCGATTCGAAGGAAGATGCCGTGGATCGTGTGCAGTCGGGAGACTGCTATGCGGCTGTCGTGATCGGATCGGATTTCTCGTACAGCATGTATCACGCTTTTACGGATAACATCGAAAATCCCAAGATTACTTATTATGAAAATGAAAAGAAAAATGCCGTGGCGACGAAGATTACCGATACGGCGGTATCGACACTGCAGTCGACGATCAATCAGTCATTTGTCAAAGTTGTGACCGAGAAGATATTCACCGAGACGAACAATCTGCAGGGCGATATCAGCCAGGATGACGCGGTGGATGCATTTGTTGCGAAGCTGACGACCGTGCAGGACTATCTGAACGATTACGATAAGATGATCACTTCGTTTATGAAGGGAAATGATCTGCTCACAGAGGCGTCCGGTGAGACAAACGAGAATCTGGATGCGAGTCAGGATATGATCACATCCGGTAAGGCGAGTCTCGAGGACGGAAAGACAAGCCTTCAGACAACAGAGACCTCGTTTGCAACGTTTTCGGAGAAAGTGGATGCAACACTTGCGGAGATCACAGAGTCGATCGACACGATCGCAGAGGATATTGATGCCGCAAAACTGGACGACCAGATGGATGCACTGGTGAAAGATGTGCAGGTCATCCAGCAGGATGCGGAGGACCTGTCCGGCAGACTGGATGATCTGGGAAATTATCTGAAAAAGGTACAGGGAAATTCTAATTCGCTGAGTAATACGATCGCGACCGTGCAAAAGCTTCAGACGCTTGCTGCTTCTGTTGCGGAGACCGGGAATGTGGAACAGGATGCCGCAGATACGAAACGTGCAGCCGCATCGATGCTTCAGACGCTTTCGAATTATTCGACCACGATCAGCAATATCCGTTCCACGTTTACCAAACAGATTACACCGCAGGTGGAAGAACTGCTCAGCAATATGGAATCGGTGCTCGATTCCACGGAGAAGATCCTGGACAATTTAAGCGGAACGCTTGACGGAATGAAAGATATTTTTGATGGTGTGGACACAACACTGGGAACAGTGAATGTCAGCCTGACGCAGCTGCAGGGCGTGTTGCAGCAGGCGAATGACAAGATCAGCAATGTCTTAGACCAGATCAGGGACGCTTCGGAGAGTGAACAGCTTGACATTATCATGAATCTGCTTGCAGGCAATCCGGATATGTACGGGGACTTCTTCTCGCAGCCGGTGAAAGTTGAGGAACATTATGTCTACGAAATCGCAAATTACGGTTCGGGAGTAGCGCCTTTTTACACAGTGCTTGCAATATGGGTCGGAATGACGATCCTGGTATCCATCTTAAAGGTGCATGTGGACAAGAGTGATTTCCCGCATGCAAAACCACATGAGTATTACTTTGGAAGGTATCTGTTGTTCCTGCTGCTTTCGGAGGTACAGGCGATGGTCATCGTGATCGGTGATCTGTATATATTCGGGGTACAGTGTAAATATCCGGCAGCGATGTTTCTTGTGGCGGCTGTGACAAGCCTGACCTTCTCGCTTCTGATCTACTCACTGACGATCTCGTTCGGAGACATCGGTAAAGCATTGGCGGTCGTTGTCATGGTAATCCAGATCGCGGGTTCCGGCGGAACGTACCCGATCGAGGCATTGCCGTCATTCTTCCGGAATGTGTACATTTTCTTCCCGTTCCCGTACGCGATCAACGCGATGCGCGAATGCATCGGAGGCATGTATCATCAGGATCTGGTGCTGGATCTGTTAAAACTTATGATCTTCTGCGCCGCATCACTGATCATCGGACTCTGGATCCGCATTCCGTTTATGGGATTGAATCACTTTATCGAGAAGCGCATGGAAGACACGAGGATGATGTAATATGGAAACAGAAAAAGAAAAGCTGGAGAAAATGGAAAACCTCTATAACATGGTGGTCCGTTTTCAGGAAAAGAATCATGAAAAAAATCAGAAACGCATCAAGATCGGTCTGCGCTGCCTGTACATTATACCGGCGGTGTTCCTGTTCCTTCTGATGGTGACGGACAGTTCGAAGATCATCTTTCTGGTGCTGTGGATCGTAAGCCTTTTTGCGCTTGCCATCTATCTGATCACTGTTGAATATATGGATTACAATCTGCAAAAGCAGATGAATAAATTAGAGGGCAGAAAGCATGCGCCGGTGGAGAGCCTGATCGAGATGGACCGTTTTAACGAATCTGTGGATCGTTTTGAAACGAAAGTGGATAAACTCGAATCGACGGTAGACAAGGTGACAAGTTCGGCGAAGGAACTGCTTCGCCCGTCAATTACAGATGAGGGAGGAAAGACAGATGATCACAATATTTAGAGTTTTCCTTTCCGATGTAAAGCGGCTTCGCTCGAATGTGGTGGCGATCGTTATTATCATGGGACTGTCGATCATTCCGGCACTGTATGCATGGTTTAATATCATGTCAAACTGGGATCCGTACGGACCTTCGGCAACGTCACAGATGAAGGTGGCGGTCTGTTCGCAGGATACCGGAGTGGAGATCGGAAGCCTTGCACTGAATATCGGCGATGAGGTAATCACCGGACTCAAGGAAAATACAACGATCGGATGGGTATTTACCGATACGAAAGATGATGCGTTAGAGGGCGTTAACAGTGGCGACTACTATGCGGCACTCATCGTGCCGGAGTCGTTTACGGCGGATTTTATCAGTTTTCTCGGTGGAGATCCGCAGAATCCGACGATCGCCTATTATGAGAACAGCAAGAAGAATGCGATCGCAACGAAGATCACCGGCAAGGCAAAGACGGCGGTGCAGGAGCAGGTCAATCAGAAATTTATCAGTACGTTGACCGAGGTTCTGACGGAGTCCGGCAAGCTTCTTGCGGACAGCGATGAGAACGGCATCGACATTGTCGCATCGACGGCTGCAAAGCTCGATGAGATGGACAGCAGCCTGCAGACGTATGTGAACATTTTAAATACGTTTTCGCTTGTGACCGGTTCGGCATCCGATCTGGCGGAATCGGCACAGTCGCTTCTTATCAACACGCAGGGGCTTTTGGACAGTGGGCAGGATTCGGTATCGAGTATGCAGTCAAGTGTGCTCTCCGGGGCACAGACTGCGGAAACGGTATCCTCACTGATCGGCATCAGTCTGGATTCGGTGGAGCAGGATCTGACGCTTCTTGATGACCAGCTGGATACGTTAACGGTGGGAGATTCTTATGACTCGTTAAAGAATCAGGTCAATACGGCGGGCACGATGAGCAAGTCGACACTCTCTGTGTTAAAAGATATCTTCGGCGAGACGGACAAGTATGTATCGGCGGTCAACAAGAGTTTCAAGCAGTTGGAGACGGATCTGACCACATTCAATAAGGATGCCAAACTGACGGCACAGTCCTTAAAGCATTTGAAGAATACGATCAGGACGGATATCCGCGATTGCAAGAACAGTATCCGTGAAATATGCAACAACTATCAGTATGAGGTGCGCCCGGATGTGAGCAATGCGGTCCTGCGCATGGAGCAGGCTTTGATCCAGACCGGCAGCATGCTGAGTAATATTGAGAGCAGCTTCGGAACGATTGACCGTGCTCTGGAGGCTTATCAGACGACACTGAATTCCGGAAAGGACGATATTACGGCAACAAAGGATTATGTTGTTTCGATGCAGTCCGATCTGCGTAAACTGAGCAAGAGTCTGAAAGCGTTATCGGGCGACGAGCAGTACAATGAGATGATGGATCTGTTAAAGAATGACCCGACGATGATGGCCTCGTTTGTAGCATCTCCGGTATCGATGGATACAGAGGAAATCTATCCGATCGCAACCTACGGTTCGGCGATGGCACCGTTTTATACGGTACTTGCAATCTGGGTAGGTGCGCTCATTCTCGTGGCACTCATCCATGTGAAGGTTGCACCGATCGACGATCTTAAGGTTCGCCCGTGGCAGGCGTTCTTCGGTCGATATATCACGTTCTTTCTGATCGGACAGGCTCAGACGGCGATCTCGGTACTCGGCGATCTCTTCTATGTGGAGATCCAGTGCCCGCATCCGTTTCTGTTCTGGCTGGCAGCGGCGGCGAGCAGCTTTGTGTTCACGCTTCTGATCTACTCGCTGACCGTTGCGATGGGCAATGTCGGAGAGGCGGTGGCTGTCATCGTGATGGTCATCCAGGTAGCCGGAGCGGGCGGAACGTTCCCAATCGAAGTACTGCCGCAGGTGTACCAGATGGTCTATAAGTTCCTGCCTTTTACCTATTGCATGAATGCGCTCAGAGAGTGCGTCGGCGGTATGTATAAGAACGATTACTGGATGGATCTGCGAGCGCTCGGTGTGTATGTGCTGATCTCGCTTTTTATCGGTCTGATCGTGGCGATTCCGCTGCGCAGACTCAATAAAGTGATCGAGCGGAGCAAGGAAAAATCGAAGGTTATGTTGTAGTGGTTATATGAACTATAATTTTTTTCAATAGCAAATTTTTTTCGCAGCTATAGACAAATGATTTTTATTGTACTAAAATGATTGCAATTGATAGAAAACCCAGTGTTTCATAACACTAAGTTATAGATTGCTGGATAAGAAACGGAGGAGAATTGAGATGGAAAAGAAAAATCTTGACTGGGCCAACTTAGGATTTGCCTACATGCAAACAGATTACCGTTACGTATCCAATTACAAAGACGGCAAATGGGATGACGGAGCAATTGTTACCGATGCCAATGTCACATTGAACGAGTGTGCCGGAGTATTCCAGTACTCACAGTCCTGCTTCGAGGGACTTAAGGCGTACACAACAGAGGATGGACATATCGTATGCTTCCGCCCTGACTTAAACGCAGCAAGAATGAAAGACTCCTGTGAGAGACTTGAGATGCCGGTATTCCCGGAGGATCGTTTCGTAGAGGCCGTAGAGCAGGTTGTTAAGGCGAACGCAGCATGGGTTCCGCCATTCGGATCAGGAGCAACACTTTACATTCGTCCATATATGATTGCAACAAACGCTGTTATCGGTGTTAAGCCGGCAGACGAGTATCAGTTCCGTATTTTAGTTACACCGGTTGGCCCTTACTTCAAGGGCGGCGCTAAGCCGATCACGATCCGTGTATCGGATTTCGACCGTGCAGCACCTCACGGAACAGGCCATATCAAGGCTGGTCTGAACTATGCAATGAGCTTACATGCAATCGTAGATGCTCATAAGCAGGGATACGCTGAGAACCTTTACCTGGATCCTGCAACAAGAACTTATGTTGAGGAGACCGGCGGAGCAAACTTCCTGTTCATCACCAAGGACGGCAAGTTCGTAACACCAAAGTCAGACAGTATCTTACCTTCTATCACAAGAAGATCTCTGATGGTTGTTGCTGAGAAGTATCTGAATATGCCGGTTGAGCACAGACAGGTGAAATTCTCTGAGGTACCTGATTTCGCAGAGTGCGGACTTTGCGGTACAGCAGCTGTTATCTCTCCGATCGGCAAGATCGTTGATCACGGCAAGGAGATCTGTTTCCCAAGCGGAATGGAAGAGATGGGACCATATACCAAGAAGCTGCGTGAGACACTCACCGGAATCCAGATGGGTGAGATTGAAGGACCAGAAGGATGGGTTCATAAGATTATGTAATCATCACCGAATGATAAGGGTGGCGCTTAGGCGCTGCCCTTTTTCTTTTGGCCCATATGTGCTATACTGTGCATAAGTATCCGGGAATTGTGAGTTCACGGAAGGCACGCAGGGGTTGCAGTTACACAGGAGGAGACACCGTGGCGGAACAGGAACGGGCGCGAAGAAGAATTCAACTGAGCAAAGCAAAGCGCAAGAAGCAGCTGCGCAGACATATGATCTTCGGGATCGTCGTGTTTGCTGCGATCGCTTTGTTTATTTTCGGTGTCTGGCATTATGCAAAGGCAAAGACACAGGCAGCATCCGGTGATGCGGATGCCGATCAGGTGACGACCAGGCTGTATATCGCGGATCGCCCGGAGCTGGATGTGCAGCTTCTTCCGGTGAACAGGTACTCCCGTCCGGGGACCGCACTTGAGACGGTAAAAGGCATTGTGGTTCACTACACGGGTAATCCCGGAACGACCGCGCAGCAGAACCGCGACTATTTTGCAGGACTGGCAGAGACTGGCGAGACGTCGGCGAGCAGTCATTTCGTCGTGGGATTGAGCGGTGAGATCGTGCAATGCATTCCGTGCGATGAGATCTCTTATGCATCGAACAACCGCAACAAAGATACGATCTCGATCGAGTGTTGTATCGAGGATGATACCGGTAAATTCAATGATGACACGTATCAGTCGCTGGTGAAGCTTGTGACGTGGCTGATGGGGCGGTATGATCTTGGCACGGATGATGTGATCCGGCATTACGATGTGACCGGCAAGAACTGCCCGAAGTATTTTGTGGAAAACCCCGGGGCGTGGGAGCAGTTTAAGACGGATCTGGTGGATTACATTGAAAAATATGGAATTGCAAAAGAAGAGTAAATCACGTAATATATATGTATAAAGGATAAGGAGTCAACGCTTGGATACAATTTATCTGGAATTATTGGAACAAAAGGATGTGCGCAGCAACTTAAGCGCGCTTCGTGCAAAGCTTCGTGAGGGAAACGAAGCGGCATATGACAGGGAACAGGTGCGTGCATTCGCAGAGGAACATGAACCGCTTCTGCTTGGATTTCTTGATGCGGAAGATGCCAAGACGCGCAAGAATGCAGCGCTTCTTCTCGGGGATCTGCAGTATCAGAATGCAGCGGATGAGCTGTATGCGGCTTATGAGAAGGAGAACACGCTTTTTGTCCGGAGTGCGTATCTGGATGCGCTCGCCCAGATGGATGTATCCGATAAGCTTCCCGTGATCAAGGAGCGGCTGGAAGCTCTGGTGGCACAGAAGGTTGAGGAGACGAACCGCAAGCATGTGGAGGAAGAGCTCCGTGCGCTTCGCAGGATCGTCATCCGTTACGAAGGTATCGCAAAGCATAAATTTGACCGTAAGCAGAAGGACAATCAGGTTTTATTGTTCTGCAATAAGAATGGACGGGAGACGGTGCGGCGCATGACTGGAGGCAGGGTGCATCCACTAGGTGTCATGGTGGAGACGGATGATCTCGTGCCGCTGATGCAGGTGCGCACGTACCGCGAGATGCTTTTCCCGATCCATGAGGGGAAACTGACCGATGCCGATCCGCGTGTCGCTGCACAGGAAGTGTGCGCGTCGCTTGTGGCATTATGTGAGAAATATCACCATGAAGAGATGCCTTTCTATTTCCGGATCGAGTGCAAGTCACCGATGACGCTGGATCAGAAGAGCGATTTTGCAAAGCGTATGGGCGCGGAACTGGAACATTTATCCGCAGGTAAGCTCATCAATTCGACCAGTGATTACGAGGTGGAGCTGCGATTGATTGCCAATCGCGATGGACGCTTTTTCGCGTGTGTGAAATTTTATACGTTGAAGGATAATCGGTTTGGTTATCGCAGAAATACGATCTCCGCATCCATTCATCCGTCGCTTGCGGCGCTGATGATGGAGCTTGCGGCACCGTATCTGAAAGAAGGGGCGCAGGTGATGGACCCGTTCTGCGGTGTCGGAACGATGCTGATCGAGCGTGATATCCGTGTGCCGGCGGGGGATAAGTACGGTACGGATACGTTCGGGGAGGCAATTGAGAAAGCGCGTGAGAACGCGTCGCTTGCAGGAGAGCAGATCCATTATATTCACAGAGATTTCTTTGATTTTCATCATGATTATCTGTTTGATGAGATCTTTACGAATATGCCGGTCCGCGGTAAGATGACAAGAGAGGAACTGGATCGGCTGTATGCGCGTTTCTTTGACAAGGCACTCGAGATCCTGCGCAGGAATGCGGTCATTGTCATGTATACGCAGGAGGTCGGCTTCGTAAAGAAGCAGCTTCGTCTGCATAGGGAGTATATGCTGCAGCAGGAATACTGTCTGCAGGATAAAAAGGGTTTTTATTTATTAATTATAGGAGTTAGAGGGTAATGGCAAATTCAAGTGCGACACCGGCACAGGATGTTCAGCAGGTTTTTACAAAGTACGATAACGGTCTGATCGATTCCGCAATGTTACAGCAGCTGCAGGATCAGTTCTGCCGTGCCAACAATCTGTATCTGGTATGTCTGGGGCGCGAAGAAGGGGTGATCACCAAGGCGTACGGCAGCAGGGAGGAATTATCGTTTCTGCATTCACTTGTGGATAAGCGCGCGTACATGAATCTGATCATGCGCGCGGAACATGACTGGGTGGAGACGATGCTCGAACAACAGGTCGGACAGGCCTGTATCAAGATGTGCAGTATCGCGACCCGCATGGAAGATAAGGTTGAAGTCATCTGGGTTGTGATCGGAATCTTAAGGGATGCGATCCCGGAGGGGATCGAGCTTCCGAAATATATGATGACAACGACGGAACAGAGTTTTTATGCATCGGCGGAGTTTCTGGCGAGTCTCTCGGCGCAGCTGTTTGAGGTGAAGATCAATCAGATGATCGCGCAGGATGCGATGAAGAAAAGCATCGAATCCGAGAACGAAATGAAGCATCAGTTGCATCGTTCGCAGGCGATGACGGAAGTTGTGCGTATGCTGGAGTCGGATGAGGGATTTTCCGAGCTGACAGTCGATATTTTGAGAGAAACCTGCCAGAGTCTCGGTATGGCGGGAGGATTTCTGATCCGGGAGAATGTAGATCATGAGACTACGGATATGATCTGTGAGTATGTTGCGGACCAGAACAAATCCATGATTCCAAGCTTCCGGAAGAAGCCGAAGTCAGAACTGCCGTTTTTTAACGGCAAACCATATATGATCTCATCGGATTCGATGATGCCGGAACCGTTTGAGACTTTTTTCCGGGAGAATGGTCTGTCGGCAGCGGTATTTCAGCCGGTGGAAGTCAATGACAATCTGCTGATGTACATCGGCTTTTTTGAAAAAGGCGCTGAGCGCGTGTGGGAGACCGATGATATCAAATTCATCAGTGGAGTTAAGCGTGTTGTGCAGAGTATTCTGCTTAAACGCATCGCAAAAAATTCACTTGCAAGTTCGTATGCGTCGCTGGAGGCAATTCTGGAGAATACCGGATGCGGTATCTATGTTGCGGACTATCAGACTCGTTCCATTTTGTATACGAATCAGAAATTGAAGGATTTCTTTGCAAGAACTATCGCAGTAGACAAGCTCGAGGAGCTGATCTTTGCGGAGGAGGAAGATAAGAAGACTCATTATTACGATGAAATCTACTATGTGGAGGAGGAGCGCTGGCTCGATGTCCACAAGACGGAGATTGATTGGGTGGACGGCCGTAAAGTGGGGCTGTGTACACTCTACGATGTGACGGATAAGAAGCTTTATCAGAAGAAGATCGAGAATCAGGCGAACAATGATTTTCTGACCGGGTTATACAATCGTATGCGCTGCGAGCAGGATCTTGGACGCTATATTGCCAAGGCGCAGGCTGTGAACTGTGAAGGTGCATTATTATATATCGATCTGGATGATTTTAAGCATATTAACGATGGACTCGGTCATCAGTACGGGGACGTGCTGCTGAAAGCAATCTCACACAGTCTGCAGCGGATCGAGGGCATTGAGAACAGGTGTTACCGCATGGGCGGCGACGAGTTTATCGTCATTGTCAGCGAGGCGGTCTACCCGCAGATGCAGCGCATTTTGCGGGATATCGATTCCATCTTTACAAAGCCGTGGTTTTTAAAAGGCGAGGATTATTACTGTACGATGAGTATGGGAATCGCCTGCTTTCCGTCGGATGGCAATTCCGTGGACGATCTCATCCGCAAGGCGGATATGGCGCTCATGACGGCCAAGCGGCGCGGCAAGAACTGTGTGGAATATTACAATGACAAGGATCAGGCATCGACGTACCGCAGACTTGATATGGAGAAAAATATGCGTACGGCGGCAATGAATGCCTGCAAGGAATTTGAGGTGTATTATCAGCCGATCATCAATGCGCAGGAGGACGGAACGCCTTGCTGCGGTGCGGAAGCGCTCGTGCGCTGGAATTCGAAGGTGCTCGGCTTTGTGAGTCCAGAAGATTTCATTCCGCTTGCGGAGTATCTCGGGCTGATCAATCCGATCGGAGAATTTGTGCTGCAGGAGGCGGCGAAACGCTGCAAATACTGGAATGATATGGGGCATCCGGATTATAAGGTGAATGTCAATCTTTCGGTCGTACAGCTTCTGCAGAACGATATTATTAAGAAGATCAAAAAAGTGCTCGAGGATACGAGGATCAATCCGCGCAATCTGACACTTGAAGTGACGGAGAGCCTCGCAATCAACGATATGGAGCATATGAGGCGAATCTTGAGCGAGATCAAGGCGCTCGGTGTCAAGGTGGCTTTGGACGATTTCGGAACGGGATATTCGTCGCTCAACCATATCCGTGAGATGCCGATTGATGTCATCAAGATCGACCGGTGCTTTATCGAACATCTCGGCGAGGATGATTTCTCAGATGCGTTCGTCAAGATGGTCAACGAACTTGCCAACACGATCGGTGTCAAAGTGTGCGTCGAGGGCGTGGAGACAAAGCAGCAGCTCGATGTGGCATGTGACATGAATGTGTGCATGATCCAGGGATATTATTTCGGAAAGCCGATGAAGATTGCGGAGTTTGAGGAAAAGTATTTATAGAAACACACTGAGATGGAAAGCCGTGGCATTTGCTGCGGCTTTTTTGATTCAGAGGAAATTCCTTCCTATGAATGTGAAATATTAAGACAAAATCTGTCCGAAAAGATTTGGATATTTCGATTTATATGATAAAATAAGTTTAAATGAGAAAAGACTTGGACCGATTCGGTCAAATTCTATAAATCGGAGGACAGAACGCATGCTTGATTTGATGAAAAACGGAAATGCAAATGAACATGTGAAGAGGGGGAACGGAATCAGAAAACGCTTTGTGACATTTGCCATGGCGTTTATGGTATCCTGCTCCGCTGTATTCTGCAGTGCATGCATGCAGCCGGAAGAAAATGTTATTGAGACACAGGCTGCGACAAAAGAGTTTTCGTTAAAGGATGTAGCAAAGTACAGTGGGGAGCCGTCGGTTACCGTCAATAACAACAAACCGTATTTTACGGCAAAAGAAAAGAAGAATACCAAGGCGTTTGAATCCTATCATAAGCTGGATAAGCTCGGACGATGCGGAGTGGCATATGCCAATGTCTGTCCGGAATTGATGCCGACCGAGGAGCGCGGCGCGATCGGCTCGGTGAAGCCGACAGGATGGCATACCGTCAAATACAACGGTGTTGTGGATGGAAATTACCTTTACAATCGATGTCATCTGATCGCATACTGTCTGACGGCGGAGAATGCGAACAAGAAGAATCTGATCACAGGAACACGTTATATGAATACGGAAGGCATGCTGCCTTATGAGACCAAGGTCGCTCAGTATGTGGAGCAGACCGGAAATCATGTGCTTTATCGTGTGACTCCGTTTTTTGAGGGTGACAATCTGGTCGCAAGCGGTGTACTTATGGAAGCATATTCGGTGGAAGACTCCGGAAAAGGCATCTCTTTTTGCGTTTACTGCTACAATGTGCAGCCGCAGATCACGATCGATTACAAGACAGGAGACAGTAAGCTTTCGAAATCTTCCGCCACAACGAAAAAGCATGACAGCAGTTCATCGTCTCAAAAGCAGGATTATGTGCTGAATACCAACACAAAGAAGTTTCACAAACCGAGCTGCGCGTCGGTGAAGCAGATGAGTGCCAAAAATAAAAAGAAAGTTCACGATACGAGAAAGAGTATGATCAATCAGGGGTACGATCCGTGTAAAAACTGTAACCCGTAATCTGTGAGAACTGTGCAGCGACTATAATATATCGTTATAAAACAGGAGAAGAATATTATGAAAAAGAATATTATGAAAAAGAATAAATATGTTTCATTGGTGATCGGAATTTTGCTTGCGGTTGCGCTGCCGCTCATATTGGCACTTGTGATCATTCTTGGAGTGTCTTTCTTTGCGGTCAATCATGGGGATACTGTCAGTACGGAGAATTCGCAGGTGGTGACGGAGGTTACAAGCGAAATGTAAGGAGTTTGCGATTTTCCCGAGGTCAGGAAAATCGTAGAAGCAGGTGCAACATCAAAGCCTAAGAAAGATTATGAGTTGTCAAGATATGCGTGTTATTTGATTGTGCAAAATGGAGATCCACGTAAAGAAGTAATTGCTTTAGCTCAAACATATTTTGCAATTCAGACATATCGTCAGGAAGTCGCAGATCATTTTAATGAATTGGATGAATAGATAAAAAGGAATATTTTAAAGCCGTAGCGATTGTGCTACGGCTTTTTGACGTTCAGATCACGCAAGTCACGGGCGAGAGCCTGTAAATGGGCTACCTGATGCTGCGGAAGATCACTGACATCTATATATGAATTGGTGGAGTCATTCAATTCTAAGAGATAATCGGAAGAGCAGGAAAAGTAATTTGCAAGCTGCTTGATGATTTCTACACTGGGGAGTATATTGTCGTTTTCCCAATTGCTCACGCTTTGTTTGGATACGTTTAGTGCGGCTGCAAGCTCTACTTGGCTCATATTTCGAGCTGTTCTAAGGTGTTTGATTCGGTCTCCTAGCATACTTAATTCCTTTTTTAATACAAAAAGGATAAAATCAGATGAAAAAAATAAGCAATGCATTTTTAATATTGTATATTATATTGTTTCCGTTATGGATGGATCATACAGGATATGCCCATCTTTTGGAGGCAAAAATATCTTTTTTCTCATTGTTTGCAGGAAGTTATTTTATTACGGTGGTTCTGGGGTTGTGCATTGCAATTCCTTTATATAGAGAAGAAATAAGAGAAGAAGAAGCTCTGATCAAAAAGCCACTCGTTTTTCTTTCTTGTGCTTTTATGGCAGATTCCGTGTTGGCATATATTTTAAACGGATGTAAAAAGGAAGAATTAGTTGGAACAGAAGGACGCTATTTGGGTCTGATCATGTGGTGCTGTGTTATTGCTGTTTTCCTGCTTATGTTACATCTTTCGGATTATTCGGATAGTGTTGAAAAAGTTTTTTGTCTCCCGGTAGGAATAACTTCTTTGATCGCGTACTTAAATTTGTTGGGGTGGAATGTCTTTCATGCCAGTACGATTGATATACGGGAGTCCGATCATATTAGCACGATGGGAAATATAGATTTTTTTGCGGCATATCTGGGAATATCACTTACTTATATCGTGACGCGTTCCTGTCTGCTTGAAAAACAAAGGCGGAAAAGTATGCTGTTTTTCTATGTAATTGCTTTCTTAGGATATCTTGCATTGATTTCAGGTAGCAGTGATACAGGATATCTTGTGATGGGTATCACTTTTTTTGTTCTTCCATTTCTATTAAAGAAAGCGGAAGAATGGAAACATTATTTATGCCATACCGGTGTATTTGCGATTGCCGGGCTTTTTGCGAAAGGGACGATCTTGTTCGCCGGAAAGGATAATTGCAGAATTATATATGGCTTTGCGAAAGTTCATATGAATGCAGGGGTATGTACAGGTATTCTCCTGATCGTTATTCTATTATGGAAAGCGATGGATCTTTGTATTGATCAAAATAGAAGTCCGGAAAAGCTATACAGGATGGTACGTCTTGGTATTGCGGGATGTGCAATTTCCTTTTTGTTCTTTGTTGTATTGGCAAATACATCAGAGATAAAGGCAATCATTGAAAGAAAGTATCAGAAAATTGCAGGGTATATTATATTTTCAGCAAAGTGGGGGAATAAAAGAGGGGAATTATGGCAATCGGCATGCGAAACATTTAAGAATATGCCTTTGCTTCAAAAAGCGATCGGAGTAGGACCGGGCGGATATTATTCCGCTTCGCAAAAATATCTGTCTGCGGAGACCTTGGATGCAATTCGACGGTCTACAAAAAATATTGATCCTCATAATACATTTTTGCAATCGCTCATAAATTTTGGTGTTGTCGGAACTCTATGCTATCTTGGGATTTTTGGATATTCGGTTCGCCAATTTATTGTTGCCGCAAAGAACGATCGAACGAAGTTCGCTTTTCTCATGCTGATTATAGCATATTTTGCACAATCACTGGTTACTTGTTTTCACCCATATATAGAACCGTATGTGTTTATGTGGATTGCTTATGGATTGGCGACGGCCGGAGCAGGAGATGGGACTTGAAGACCGTTCCTATTCTGCAAATACTGAAAAATAGGAGCATTTTAAGACCTCATCCATAAACGTACCGCAATCGTACCGATGATTTTGCCCGGAAATGGCTATGATTGCAATTATTTATAGCTATGATTATATATTATTACTATGGTCGATCCCGGGCATGACCCGGCTGGCACGGCAGATGCTGGAGCGTACAAAAAAATATACATAGTTAAAAAAGTGTGCGATAATATAAATATGGATGAAAAGGAGCCGGATAATATATGAGTGATTTAAATGCGATAGAATATAAACGTTTTGAAGATATTAAGCATATTCGCGAAGATGGGAGTGAATATTGGAGTGCAAGAGAATTAGGACCTGCACTTGATTATGCACAGTGGCGTAATTTCTCAAAGGTTATTGACCGAGCAATGATCGCTTGTGAGAACAGTGGACACAGTGTTTCCCACGATTTTGCTGAGGTCAGCAAAATCGTAGAAGCAGGTGCAACATCAAAGCCTAAGAAAGATTATGAGTTGTCAAGATATGCGTGTTATTTGATTGTGCAAAATGGAGATCCGCGTAAAGAAGTAATCGCTTTAGGACAAACATATTTTGCAATTCAGACTTATCGCCAGGAAGTCGCAGATCATTTTAATGAACTGGACGAAGATAATCGAAGACTGGTAGTGCGAGGGGATATTAAGCAATGGAATCAGATGCTTGCAGAGACAGCACATAATGCTGGAGTCATAACGAATGAAGAATTTGCAATATTTCAAAATGCAGGTTATATGGGATTGTATGGTGGAATGGATGTAGATGATATTCATGCAAAGAAACAGTTGGAAGTAGGACAGAAGATACTTGACTATATGGGGAGCACAGAGTTGATCGCGAACCTTTTCCGTATTTCTCAAACAGAAGAGAAGATTCGAAAAGATAAAGTGCAGGGAGCAGATAAAGCAACCTCTGTTCATTACAATGTAGGAAGAGAAGTGAGAAATGCCATTGAAAAAATTGGCGGAACAATGCCGGAGGATTTGCCAACACCGGAAAAAAGTATTCAGCAGATTGAAAAAGAGCAAATGGAACGTCTGAAAAGCAAGGCAAAAAAAGGGCTACTCATGCTGGATGAATAAGAATTAAAAGAAAGGATATTTTATAAGCCGTAGCGATTATGCTACGGCTTTTATAGACTTTGTAAGAATTTTAGAAGAGTTTCTTGTTGTAGTTTATCGAGTTTGTTCCATTCGCGGAGTAATTGTTTTTCTTCGTCGGATGCAACGATGTTTTCTTCTTCGGCAAAAAATTGTGAAAGGGTTAATCCATAAGCCTGCGCAATTTTATCGAGGGAGGCAATGGATGGTAACATATTTTTTCGATACCATGATGAGATTGTTGACTGTGGTAATTCTGCATGTTTAGCAAGTTCATATTCTGTCCAATGATGTTTTTCCCGGTACTGTGTAATTCGCTCTAATATATCGATCATAATTCTTCCTAGCTGTGTATTGTAGTTGTGTATGTCGTAATTATATTACGTGAATTATTGAAAAATAATGCGATATATCGTATAATTATTACGATAATAATTACGGAAGGGGCTTAGAAAATGAGAGTGAGGGGATTGTTGTTATGCACATTAGTATGCATAACACTTGTTGGATGTGGGAAAAAGTCGACAGAGTATGAAGAAGCAAAACAAAATGAGTCAGTGGTATCCCAAAGTGATCAACAGTATTTAGAAAAATATTGGTATGGATCATGGCAAAAATATGACAGTATTACAGGAGAGATTGATGAACAATTACATACTATTGATGAAGATTTATATGATGGAACAAGACCATATGTGATCCATTCTGTGTCTGCCGAGTATGGATATATACAATACGAGTTATTTGATTTAGATACAGGAGAAGCGGAAGGATTATGGGAAGATACCATTTCGGTAGATGATGGAATTGAAAAAATACATACAGTCTGGAAAGATGAGCAATTTGGAGGGCAGAGTTCTTATGTTCTAGCACGTAAGATAAAAGAGTAAGAAAGAAGGGAATGTTAAGGAATGAATTATTATGAAATATTGCAGGTTTCACCAGATGCTTCGGAAGAAGTGATATGTGCAGCATACAGGAGTTTAGCCAAGAAATATCATCCAGATTCTGGCGTTGAAACTGATAGTGAGAAGTTTGTAAGAATAGAAGAAGCATATCACATTTTATCAAATACAGAGGAACGGGAAAAATATGATGAAATGTTGAAAAGTCAGAAAAGTTCAATTCAGGAGTCGGAAGAGCAAGATGATTCGTCTGTCGCAGATCATGATATTGAAGGAGCAAAGGATGGATCGGGTTTATTTGCAAAACTTTTCGCCTATTTATTTTGGATTTTTGTTATTGCTTGTTTTGTTACCAATATGGAGCAGTATCGAATGAAAATATACAATGCGATTGGGCGGTATGAGTTTAATGAAGATTCAGGCAATTGTAATGTCACAATTAACGTAGAGTACAAGAAAAAGTTATTGAAGAGAACTCCAAAAGTATGGCTGAATGTTGATGGAAAACGTGTACAGGTCCTAAAAGAAGGTGATGATTACGATTATGAGTGTAAGTTAAGTCCGGGAAAACATATTGTGTTTGTAGAGACTAAGACATTGCATGCAAATTCAAATATATATACGTTTACTATTTTACCAGACTCGGAACGCACAGAGGTATATTGCACTATAGATGGGCGAGCTAATTGGGGTGTAGACTTCACACTGGATGATACATGGCGCTAAAACGCTTGTGCATTTAGTTGAATAAATATAGGAAAATCAGGAGGAAAAAGAATATGAAAAGAGTAAAAAGTGTTGCAATCGCTTTAGGGGTAGTAACTGCAATAACGATTTGGAATCCTAATAATTTAGTAAAAGCGGAAACAAAATCAGTACCAGCAGGCTATACACCAATTTATACAATTGAAGATTTATATGGAATCAATGATGATTTGGGTGGAAATTACATTTTAATGAATGATATTGATTTATCAGAGACAAAGCCGGGAGGAGATTGGGATTCTGGAAGTGGTTGGACTCCAATTGGAATTCGACAAGATGACGAACATGAATATTTTATGGGAGTTCTTGATGGAAATGGATATCGGATTGAAAATATGACAATATATGGAGAAACTACAGGATTGGTTGGCTTATTTGCAGCGGTCGGCGGCACTGTAAAAAATCTTGGATTAACTAATATTGATATTTTGTGTGATAAAGGGGGCACAGATTGTGGAGGTCTTGCAGCTTGGGTTCATGGTGAAGTTGATTCGTGCTATGTTACTGGAAAAATAGAAAGCAATAAATCATCATATATAGGTGGAATAGGAGCAGATGAGCGAGGTAATGGAGCAAGTGTAACTAATTGTTATACTGATTTAGACATTATCGATAAGGGAAACGCGTATTTAGTTGGTGGTATTGTTGCTGGAAACTATAATGGCGATATATCAAATTGTTATGCAATTGGAACAATTGAGTCTTTAGGGGACCGCGAACCTTGGTATGGATGGGAAGTTTATGCAGGAGCTATTACTGGAAGTGATGATAAATACGATGGATATTCAAATCAGTGCTACTATTTAGGAAATCAAAAGGACAGATTTGCAAAAAAACTTTCAAAGGCTCAAATGAAAAGTCAGAAGTGTTTTACAGGATTTGATTTCAAGAATACATGGGTGGTAGACAAGAATTCTTCATACCCTTATCCACAGTTGCGAAACTGTATGCAAGTAAGAACGGAATCTATTGAGTTATTGTCTTGTTCTGGTCAAGCTTTTTTGTAACATTTCGACCTAATTTTTGCTACGGAACCAT
>CAVHWG010000052.1:0-2039 GCA_963639645.1 Firmicutes bacterium TM09-10
GTACTCATACGTCAACACATTCTTTGCGTTAAACGTAAATTCAATCTGCCCCTTGTGTGTAGGCTGCTTCGGATTATAGTAATTGTAATCCCGATCATTTGTATAATCGGATTCAACAGAAATATATCGGGCATAATCATCCGCGTACAAACCTGCCAGATTTCCCTGTCCCATATCATAGGTCAGCTTTAACTTTGCCTTGGTACATTCCTTCGTCTTGGAATCATAATACTTTTTTACCACAGAGACTTTTGATGTAACATTTTTACTCGGCGTATAGATTTTTTTAATCTTCGCCGTTGTGCTTCCGCAGTTCTTGCACAACTTATTGATCTGCTTTGCGTAGGATGAATCAAGTTTGGCATGAAATAACCATGATACCATCTTATCCGAAAGTTTTTTCTGATCAACCCCTTTGATCGGATGATCGATCAAATATGCCCGGATACATTGCTTTGCGATCGTTTTCTGCACCATCAGGTTTGCATGTTTTGGATTTTTCTTTCGGATCAACACATCGTTGATGTATATTTCTTTTTTATTCTTATCAATTTTAGCAGTCGTTTTGATACTGTCGGTGTACTTCGTTCTCCATCCGTCTGCCAGAAGATCTTTAAGAAGCTGCGATGGCAGATATTTGACAGCAATACAGTAATTAGACTGTCTGCTGCGGACTGCCGCACTCGAACTTGTCTGCGGTTGAATATAGATCGAATTTCCTGCCAGCTTCATATATCTTTCTTTCGAATTGGCATACTTTAAGGTCGTACTCTGCTTTGTAATCTTTGCCATATATTGATAAGTCTTTGGTGCATGCGCTTTTAACAGCTTGGCATCGAGAATGTATACTGCAAACGCTTCCGCAAAATATTCCGACAAACTGCTTCTCGCATGACTATAACTGCTATTTTTAAAAAGTCTGATCTTATTCTTTTCCGCTTCATAAATCTTTGAAAATTCGTTATTATGATCCGCACTGTATGGGCTGGATACACAATAGTCATATGCATGCCCTATCTCATGATAAACCGCCTCTTTACCAAATTGCTGTCCAATCAACGATTTTTTGACACAAATATAATCTCCGCCTATCATACAGATACCTACGCCACCCATAGACTGTCCATAATCCTTTCCGTCGTTGGACACATGGATATGATAGTCATTTGTCTGGATCGCATACACGATATGATCCGGCAGTTTATCGACCATCGCCTGTATTACCTTATTGGTTGATGCATCATTCGAGTAATTGATAAAACTGTCCCGCGGCAGACTGCTGATATATGTCAGCTTCGCCTCTGCAACATCCGGCATGTATCCCACCAAAAAGCTGCAGCAAAGCACAACCGCCACAATTTTTCGCCAAACACCCCTTCTTATGTTTTTCACCTTTTTATCCTCACATTTTCTAAAACATCATCTTTCGAAATGATCGATTACTACTTCTTCGAGCCAAGTGCTTCCACGATCTGCGGGAACTGCATAAAATGCGACGCTTTCACAAGGATCGTATCGCCCTCTTTGACGAAAGCCAAAAGTTCCGGAAGAAGCTTCTCCACTGTCTCATAATAGTAGATCTGACAGTTCACATTGCTTGTTGCCGCCGCGCGCGCATACTCTGCCGCAAGTTTTCCCGCACAAAAAAGCACGTCGATACCGGACTGTCCGACAGCCTCACCGACGCTGTAATGGAGTGCAACTTCATTCTCTCCGAGTTCACCCATATCGCCGAGCACAGCGATCCTGCGTCCTGCCGTGTTGGCAAGCACCTCGATCGATGCTTTCATGGAAACCGGATTCGCATTGTAGCAATCATCGATCACGGTCATTCCTGCGGTGTGGATCACGTTCGTTCTGCCGGAGATCGTCTGTGCACTTGCGATACCTTGCTCAATCTCCTGAAGCGTCAACCCAAGCTGCAATCCGACTGCCGTGCCCGCCAAAGCGTTATATACATTATGCTCGCCCGGGATCGGAATATGCGCGAGGAAATCGCCTTCCGGCGTATAAATATGTGCCTGCATTCCATCCAGTCC
>CAVHWG010000053.1:0-12093 GCA_963639645.1 Firmicutes bacterium TM09-10
GCCGCAATCCATACAGCGCGCCGCCTGCTCCTGCTGCTTTTCCCTGGAAAGGAAGATATGGAACTCGTTAAAATTCTTGATTCGTTCCTTTGGTTCCACCGAACGCGCTTCGGTTCTCTCATATTCTAAAAATCCTGTTGGCTTTCCCATCGTATTCTTCCCTCCTTATGCTCTCGTGCTGGCGTAAAAAGCCTCAATCTGTGCCTGTTCCGCATTCAGACCTTTTTCTTCCATCTGCACGATTGCCATCTGCATACGGTTGTAATCGTACGGAATGACTTTCTTGAACTTCGGCAGATACTCACTGAAGTTGTCAAGCACTTCCTTACCCTTTTCGGAGTTTGTCAGTGTTACATGCTCCTTGATCATTTCCTTAAGTTCTAAGACATCGTATTTATTCGTAACTTCCTCTGTAAATACCATCGACTTGTTCGTGCGCATGTACAGATCGTTGTCCTCATCGAGAACGTAAGCGATACCACCGCTCATTCCGGCTGCAAAGTTCTTTCCAGTCTTACCGAGGATAACGACACGACCGCCGGTCATGTACTCGCATCCGTGATCGCCGACACCCTCGACAACCGCTGTGGCACCTGAGTTACGGACACAGAAACGCTCGCCCGCAACACCGTTGATAAATGCCTTACCGCTTGTCGCACCGTACAAAGCAACGTTACCGATGATGATATTCTCATCCTTCTTATAAGTAACACCTGTCGGCGGATAAACGATCAGCTTACCACCGGATAAGCCTTTTCCGAAGTAGTCGTTGGAATCTCCGACCAGTTCAAGTGTCAGTCCCTTCGGGATAAAAGCACCAAAACTCTGTCCTCCGGCACCGTTACACTTTACGATAAAGGTATCATCTTCAAGCGTATCGTCGTATGCCTTTGTAATCTCGGAGCCGAAGATCGTACCGAGTGAACGGTTTACGTTTGTTACTTCCGTATCGATCATTCTCTTCTGCTTCTTCTCCAAAGCCGGCATCAACTGCTTCATCAGCACGTTCATGTCCTTTGTCTTATCCAGCTCAAAGTCGTAAACCTGTTTCGGATCAAAGATTACTTTCTGCTTTGTACCTGCAAACGGATTGTTTAAAATATTATCAAGATTTAACTTTGACTCTCTTTCCGATAAATCCTCGCGAACCTTTAACAAGTCGCTTCTTCCGACCAGTTCGTCCACAGTACGGCAGCCAAGCTTAGCCATGTACTCACGAAGTTCCTCTGCGATAAAACGCATAAAGTTCTCAACATACTCCGGCTTTCCTGCGAAACGCTTGCGAAGTTCCGGATTCTGTGTTGCAATACCTGCCGGACAGGTATCGAGGTTACATACACGCATCATAACGCATCCCATGGTTACCAGCGGAGCGGTTGCAAAACCATACTCCTCTGCACCGAGGCAGGCTGCGATGGCTACGTCTTTACCGCTCATCAGCTTACCGTCTGTCTCGATACGAACCTTGTTACGAAGTCCGTTCATGATCAGTGTCTGGTGTGTCTCAGCCAGTCCAAGTTCCCAAGGAAGTCCTGCATTATGGATGGAACTGCTTGGTGCGGCGCCGGTTCCTCCATCATATCCGGAGATCAGTACAACCTGTGCGCCAGCCTTGGCAACACCGGCAGCAACGGTTCCGACACCGGCCTCTGATACAAGCTTAACCGAGATTCTTGCGTCACGGTTTGCATTTTTTAAATCGAAAATCAACTGTTCCAGATCCTCGATCGAATAAATATCGTGGTGTGGTGGCGGAGAGATCAACGATACACCCGGTGTAGAAAGTCTTGTCTTTGCGATCCATGGATATACTTTCTTGCCCGGAAGATGTCCACCTTCACCAGGCTTCGCTCCCTGTGCCATCTTAATCTGGATTTCCTGCGCACTTGTCAGGTAACGGCTTGTTACACCGAATCGTCCGGATGCAACCTGCTTGATTGCAGAGCAGCGGTTCTTGCCGTCTGCACCGATGGTCAGACGATCCTTGTCCTCACCACCCTCACCGGTGTTGGACTTGCCGTGCAGATGGTTCATCGCGATTGCAAGTGTCTCATGCGCTTCCTTTGAAATCGAACCATAGGACATTGCACCCGTCTTAAAACGCGTTACGATCGAATCCACGCTCTCGACTTCCTCAAGCTTGACGCCTTTCTTCGGATAATTGAAGTCCATCAGTCCACGCAGATTCGTGTGTTTCTGCTCTTCATCCACAAGTCTTGTATACTGTTTGAACAGTTCGTAATCGCCGCGCTGTGTGGACTGTTGCAGCAGATGGATCGTAGCCGGATTGTACAGATGCGCGTCTGCACCGCTTCTCATCTTGTGACGTCCCTTGCTGTCAAGTGTTACATCCGTCTCAAGTCCGAGCGGATCATACGCTGCGGAATGTAAGGTGTTCACATCATTTGCAATATCTTTGAGCGTAATTCCACCGATACGGCTGACCGTGTTGGTGAAATACTTATCGATGACTTCTTTATCAATACCGATCGCCTCGAAGATCTTCGATCCCTGATAAGACTGGATCGTGGAAATTCCCATCTTTGCTGCGATCTTTACAATACCGCTGATGATCGCATGGTTGTAATCATCGATAGCTGCGTAATAATCCTTGTCAAGCATATGCTCGTCAACGAGCTGCTTTACGGTATCCTGTGCCAGATACGGGTTGATCGCACTCGCACCGAAACCGAGCAGTGTTGCAAAATGGTGAACCTCACGAGGCTCGCCGGACTCAAGGATCATGGAAAGTGAAGTACGCTTCTTGGTCTTAACCAGATACTGCTGCAAAGCCGATACTGCCAGAAGGGATGGGATTGCAACGTGGTTGTCATCCACACCTCTGTCGGAAAGAATCAGCACGTTTGCACCGTCGCGGTACGCACGGTCTGCCTCGATGTACAGACGGTCTACGGCTTTTTCCAGACTGGTGTTCTTATAATATACGATTGAGATCGTCTCAACCTTGAATCCGTCCACCTTCATGCTGCGGATCTTCATCAGGTCCGTGTTGGTCAGGATTGGATTGTTGATACGAAGTACTTTACAGTTTTCCGGCTTCTCCTCAAGCAGGTTGCCACCGGCGCCGATGTATACGGTCGTGGATGTGACCACTTCCTCACGGATTGAGTCGATTGGCGGGTTGGTTACCTGTGCGAACAACTGCTTAAAATAGTTAAAAAGCGGTTCACGGTTTCCGGACAATGCAGCAAGCGGTGTATCCGTACCCATCGCAGAAGTTCCCTCGATTCCGTTCTTTGCCATCGGAAGGATGGAATCTTTGAGGGATTCGTAGGTATAACCGAATGCTCTCTGCATTCTCTGGCGCTCCTCCTTGGTGTACTCAGGAACACGCTCGTTCGGGATCTTAAGATCCTTTAACATAACGATGTTGCGGTCTAACCACTCACCGTAAGGACGCTTGCCGGCGTATTTCTCTTTCAGCTCATCGTCGTCGATCACACGTCCCTGAACGGTGTCAACGAGAAGCATTTTACCCGGTCTTAAACGATCCTTTGTGACAATCTTGGTTGGGTCGATCTCAAGTACACCGACCTCGGAAGAAAGGATCAGGTAATCATCATCTGTAATATAGTAACGGGAAGGACGAAGTCCGTTACGGTCAAGTACCGCACCCATGAGATCTCCGTCGGAGAAAAGGATGGAAGCCGGTCCATCCCATGGCTCCATCATGGTTGCATAGTACTGATAGAAATCTTTCTTTTTCTGTGTCATGATCGCGTTGTTTGCCCATGGCTCCGGGATCATAATCATGACAGCAAGCGGAAGCTCCATACCGGACATCACAAGAAATTCCAGTGTGTTATCGAGCATCGCCGAGTCAGAACCTTCGGTATTAATGACCGGAAGCACTTTCTGGAACTCGCCGCGAAGTTTTCCGCATGCCATCGTCTCCTCACGGGCAAGCATCTTATCCGCATTACCCTTAATGGTATTGATCTCACCGTTATGTACGATAAAACGGTTCGGATGTGCTCTCTCCCAGCTTGGGTTTGTGTTGGTTGAGAATCTTGAATGTACGGTTGCGATCGCTGATTCGTAATCCTCATCCTGCAGATCGGAGAAGAACTGACGAAGCTGCTCTACTAAAAACATTCCTTTGTAAACAATGGTTCTGCTTGATAAAGAAGCAACGTAGCTGTCATCGTTCGACTGCTCGAATACACGGCGTGCCACATACAGCTTACGATCGAAATCAAGACCTTTTTCCACCTCTTCCGGTCTCTTGATAAAAGCCTGCATGATGCATGGCATACAATCTCTTGCCTTATCGGAAAGCTTATCCGGATGGATCGGTACTTCTCTCCAGCCTAAGAACTCCATGCCCTCTTTCTCGACAATGACTTCGAACATCTTCTTCGCCTGATTCTTTTTCAGTTCATCCTGTGGGAAGAAGAACATTCCGATTCCGTAATCTCTCTCCTCACCGAGTTCAATTCCAAGCGGCTTAACTGCCTTCTTGAAAAACTTGTGGGAAATCTGAAGAAGGATTCCGACACCGTCTCCTGTCTTGCCGTCCGCATCTTTTCCGGCTCTGTGCTTTAAGTTCTCTACGATCTTTAAAGCATTCTCAACCGTCTGGTGGGTTTTAATTCCTTTAATATTGACAACAGCACCGATACCACAGTTATCGTGTTCAAAACTCGGATCGTATAATCCCTTGGCTACTGCTGTACTTTCATTCCACTGTTCTTTCATAGGACTGTTCCTTTCTGAATTGTATTGCTGCATGGAGTTTGCTCTCTTAATTATTTTTATATGGAGCAATGTTCGCCGTGCTTTTTTCTTACTAAGATTTTACTACTGCAAAGCGTTATCTGTAAATAGTTATTTTTCAACCATTATCTGATAATATGTCAATTGTAACATTTATGCCTATTTTGTATATACAATTATTTTTATTATCTCGTAAATTTATGTGCATACAAACAATTAAAAGCTATTGCTTCGAAAAATATTTTTCAAAGCAATAGCCTTATTTCACTGTTTTTATTAAATTGTGTCTGAATTGTTTCTCAATGAGGCATTCCATTTTTCAACAATCTATGCCTCATTGCGCCGAACAGACTGTCCGCATCTTCCGCACTGTATTTAGAATTCGAAATCCTCATAGTCCTCCGGAAGAAAACGATGATAAATCATATGCTCGCCTTCCTGCTTGAAACAATAGTAATACGGATCGTCCGCATCTTCCTCAAACCAGATACGTTCATCAAACTCTCCGTTGTCCATCTCCTCTCTTTTCACCCGATCGGAATGCGCTTCAAACAGTTCATACACCTGCTCGATCGTACAGCCGTGTTTTGCCACAAGCGCTACCAGTTCACGGATAAATTCATTCTCCTTCGTGTTTTCATGCACATACTCCACACCTTCCGGTGGAATATGAAAGCAGAACCGGTCGCCTCTGTGTGACACTTCCACCATTCCAAGCTTACCGGAAAGCTTCGCGTTCATTCCTGTTGCAAGCGGTTTGTTATCTGTTTCTCCACTGCCTTTTCCATCCAAAATGCTCTGCATTGTCACTTCATTGACATCCGTATGAAAGAAATGGTTCAGCGAACTGAGCGGATAATACAACCGGATATCCTCTCTGTAATATCCCAGCTTTGCCTGCTCCTCCTTGATCACATCGATCAGACTTCGCTCTAAGTTGCTATAATCAAATTCCTCGTTCGGGGTATCCTTATTCGCTTTCTTGATGCGCTGCAAATCTGTATATTTGTCGATCAATACTGTGATCAATTCTTTTTCTGTCATTTCCTCCATCTTTCCACCGTCTCCTATTCATTTGTAGTATAGCGGATTTTAATCATGTTTACAAGTGTCCGCCAGAATGCCATTCATTTTATTTTCTTATAAGGCTCCACAACCATTTTCCCATCAACAATCCCGACGCTGATCTGCCCACCGTCGATCGTACTGAAAAAAGCGCTGCCACTCTCTTCCACCCTTTTCACTGCATCCGGGCTTGGATGTCCGTACCGGTTCTTTTCGCCCGCCGAAGCGACCGTAAGCCGGGGATGAAGTGTCTGCAGCAAGGCATCGCTGTTCGAATACTTCGAACCGTGGTGCGAGGCTTTGAATACATCTGCTTCCCGGCATTTTCCGCTTGCGACCAGTTGTTCCTCAACTTCCGATGAAATATCGCCTCCGAAAAAGGCACTGAAGTCCGCATCCTCATAAGAGAGCACCAGACAGCGGTCATTGATATCTTCACTGTCATTATCGCTGCCCGGATACAGACACTCGACTCGAAAAGCTCCCGCGCCATTCCTCTCATTCGCCGTATCTTCTTTCATTGTCTCCAGCACATCACCTGCTTTCATATAGCACACACGAATTTCATTCTTCCGTGCCAGTTCCGCCAGTTGTTTCGCTTTCTCATCCTCTTTTTGAGCCTCCGCAATCACCAGATTTTCAATACGATACCCGCTCTCCATGACCTCGACAAGCCCCGAGATATGATCCTCATCCGTGTGGCTGACAAACCAATATGACACTTTACGGATTGCCTTCGACTTCAAGAACGATAAAATACGATACGTTCCAACGCCTTTCACATCCGTGCTTCCGCCGTCGATCATAAGAGAAGTACCATCCGAGGTACAAAGATAGATGGCATCGCCCTGCCCGACGTCAAGAATATCCAGTTCAAACTCCGGCTTTCCCCTGGCAAAGAGAACGATCAGCATGAGCACAATTCCCAGTACGAATCCCAATTGCTTACGTATCCTTTCCCCATTTATATGTGACAAACTCTTATCCCGCCACGCTTTCACACCGCCTAGTGTATCACGCCCTTCAATCGCCGGTTCATTCGAAGTTACACTTTCCTTCAACTGTACTCGTCTGCTATCTCTCCGCAATCCGCACCACAGAACATAATAGAACACACCGAGCAGACAATAGTACACGATCAATCTGACCTCTGACGGCTTTCCCGTGATCATTCGCGCCCCCGGAAGCATCAGCGAGACACCACAAAGCCACCGGTAGCCGTGCAGAATCCAACCGCACACACGACACAACACAAATGACAGTGGTTGCAGAAACGCAATCTGTCCGGCTAACGAACCGGCAACAGCAAGCCCAAGCACATACGGAACGACCGCAAGTACCGGAATATTAAGCAGGATTGCATACACCGGAATCTCGTAGTAATAATAGGCGACAAGCGGTATGGTAAAAAGTTGGATTGACAGACTTATCAGCATGCCTGACAAACACTTATCCCCTCGCGGCACCAGCACACTCTGCGCCACGCCAATTCCCAACACCGCCGCAACCGAGAACTGAAAGCCACTGTTCGTCACAAGAAACGGGTTCTCCCAAAGCAGAACGATCACAATAAGTCCAAGCGCACTCAGCATATCATAAGCGCGTCCCAGAAGATCTGCCGCAAGATAAACAAGAAGCATCCCCGCTGCGCGCCGTGCAGAAACGGCGTTTCCGGTCATAAGCGTATATGCGCCGAGAAACACTGTGACCGATGTCCCTGCCCACAGGTAAGTCATTCCGCACCGCTGCCGCAGGAAACGATAAAGCGACATGCCAAGGAGTGAGATATGAAGTCCCGAAATCGCCAGAATATGTGCAATTCCCGATTTCTGATACAATGCCTTAATCTCGCTGTCCAGCGAAGTCTTATCCCCCAGCAGCATTGCAGACAGCACACCATCATCCTTCGCGTAGCGTTCGAGCGGGATTGCAAGCTTGGCACGCACTGCAGAAAGCCATATACGAAACCGGTCCGGCTTTCCTTCCACCCGTTCCACCACATCTACCCACACACCGAAATCAATCTTCTGACTGCGGTAAAAGGCCTGCGCATCAAACTGTCCTTCGTTTGCCGCCTCATCAAATAATGTAATTGTTCCCTGTAATATAAGGATTTGTCCGACAGAAACATCGTCGGAAGATACGAATGCCAGTACATCATTGCACGGCATCGACTGACCCGATCGTTCTACATAACAATCGGTAAGATAATAATAGTAACAATGTGTTTTCTCTTCCACATTGTGTAATTTGCCTGCGAGTCGAACGGTTTGCCCCTCCGAAAGTTCGGTAAGGTACGCATCGCGAAACGCTTCCTGCTGCCCGATACAAAAAGCTCCCAATATCAGTATAAGCGGCATTCCCACCGCAAGCACAACAAAGCGCGCGCCCCGTTCCTTCCACGGAGTCATATACAGATAGAGCAACAGGCCGATTCCACAAAGCCAAACCAGTCCTGTCCTCTTCCATAAAATACCGATCAGAAACATACCCGCAAGCAGAGTGACCGGTCGTTTTCTCACTGTGTTGAATCCACCTTTTCCTCTCCGTTATCCACTATGCTTAAATCCTGTTCATACATCGGTGCAAGTTCATAGGTATAGCGGCACTTACCGCTCGTATCTCCGTTGATCGAGATCTGCACTTTGTCCACGCTCGACAACTCTGTCAGCGAATCAACGATTGAATAGAGCACCACCTGCTCCGAGATCTCCTGATTCTGATTTAAGAATGTCTCATCCAGATTCACATAACATACGCCGTCCACGACCGTGATCGTGATCAGCTTCGTTCCGGTAGGAACCGTAGCCAGAATTCCTTTTGTCTTCGGTCCTTCCATCAACTGCTCCATCACCAGCTTCTCCAGTGAAATATTGGAGCTGTAATGTACCTCGCGCTTTTCCGGAACGAGCTTCGTTCCATCCTTGCTTGAAAAATACAACGTCAGCGTTGTCTTCTGGCTGGAATTGATCTGCTCTCCCGGATTCTCCAGAAAGCTGTCCTCGCTCATCGCGCCGACGATTGTTCCCGAAGTCGTCTCAAGCGGCTTGGATTCCACCGTAAACATCACATACGGATATGCACCCACCTGCAGCAATGTCTTGGCAATCGCAACACGGGTTAAGATTTCCTCCGTCGGATTCAGTTCATAATATTCCTTGCTGAAATCCACCGTGACCTGATACGACACCTCCGTTACCCCGAGTACCTTGACATTGGCCGGGATCGTCTGGCGAAGCCCCGCATCCTCCGGCTGCGTCTGCAACGCGGTAAGCAGTTCCTGAATCTGTCCCGTGGCATCTGTTGCCTGTAACTCGATATCCTGCGGAACGATCTTCGTCATATCCGCATTCAGATAAAAAGCAACGCTTTGATCATCATTTTTCTGTTTTCCACACGCCGCCAGAAGCAGCATCGTCACAAACAAAAGCAGCGTGGCAAATAACTTTTTCTTCATAGAATTCTCCTATGCAATATAGTTCAGCGGAATGCGCACATCAAACGTCGTTCCCTCGCCGAGAACGGAATGTACCTTGATGGCACCGCGATGCATCAGAATCGAATTTCTCGTAATCGCAAGACCGAGTCCGGTTCCGCCGATTTCACGCGAATGGGACTTATCCACACGGTAGAATCGCTCGTAAATATGCTCTAACGACTCCTCCGGAATACCGATTCCGGAATCCTCCACCTTGAGATAGAAATACTGGTGATCCGCGTTCAAAGATACGTGTACCCATCCCTCGCCGTCATTGCGATTGTACTTGATCGCATTCTCTACAAGGTTTGTGATCGCAAGTGTAATCTTGACCTCGTCCACCTCCGCAGTAACCGGGCGGAAACTCTCAAGTACAAGTTCCACCTTCTGTCGATCCGCAATCGGCTGCAGCCTCTTTAAAATCTGCTCTAAAAGTTCATTGACATTGATCGTTGAAACATTCAGATCCGCTGCGGCTTTGTCCATCTTAACGAGCGATAACAGATCATTGATGATCTTCGTCTCCCTCTCGATCTCATTCGTGATATCTCCCATAAACTCCTGATAGAGTTCTTTCGGTGCATCCGGCATACTGTTGATGGAATCCGCCAGCACTTTCATGGAAGTCAGAGGCGTCTTCAGCTCATGTGACACATTGGATACAAACTCCTGACGTGAATCATCCATCACCTTCATACGTCCGAGCATCTGATTGAAGCGCTCACAGATCTGCATTGTCTCGGAATAGTCATTAACCTGCAGGCAATCATCACCGTATCCCTCCTTGATTGCCGCAATACCGTCTGAAATCTTCTGCAGCGGACGCAGAAAATGAAGCAGCAACAGGATTGCAAAAAAGACACAGGTGATGGCAACGATCACAACAATGATGGTCGCAATCTGTCTTAAATATGCCTGATTCAGCTGAATATTATCCGTAGACACACTGACCAGCATAACGCCGAGCACCGTATTGGAGGAATCATTCGGATCACTGATCGGAATTGTCATCTCGATATAATGATTCTCCGAATCATAATGCACGATATCCTCTCCACGGAAGCTCCGAAGTACTTCCTCCGCGATAATAATCTTATTATCATCGAGATTGTAAGTATCATGATACACGCAAAAATTATTGTCAACGATGATCACACGTCCGTCATAGATCGTTGTCAACATGTCGATCTGTGCCTGGATCGTGCTCGACTCCGTCTCATTGTCAAGCGACATATATTCACTTGTTGCAATCTGATTTGCCAGAATCTTGGCCTGACTTAAGATCTCGCTTTCGCGGATTGTCACCGCCCGCGCCGCATAGGAATGCAGGATTCCGGATGCGAGGATCAGGCTCGGAACAATCGCGATCACGAGTGTTAATAGGATCAGTCGAAATTTTAAGCTTTTGATAAATTGCAGAAACTGCTTGCTACGATGCATGAAACTACCTTTCTACTTTCGTATTCTACTTCTGACTGTAGTAGTAACCCACGCCCCACTTGGTGTGAACATATTTCGGCTCGCTCGGGTTTGCCTCGATCTTCTCGCGAAGACGGCGCACATGCACATCCACGGTACGCACATCCCCCGGATAATCCTTGCCCCATACCAGACCAAGCAAGTCTTCTCTGCTATATACCTTATTCTCATTCTTCACAAGGAGCTCCAGCAGATCAAATTCCTTTGCAGTCAGATTCACTTCATTATCATGGATAAAAAGCCTGCGGCTGTCACATTCCAGACGAAGATCCCCCTTGACGATCACAGAAGAAACCTCCTTCTTCTCACGCGGACCGTAAGTACGGCGCATGATCGCCTTGATTCTTGCTTTCACCTCTAAGATATTAAAAGGTTTCGTGATATAATCATCCGCACCGTATTCCAGACCCAGGATCTTATCCATGTCATCGCCTTTTGCGGTCAGCATCACGATCGGCATATCCGAAAATTCACGTATTGCCTGACATACTTCAAATCCGTCCATCTTCGGCAACATGATATCCAGAAGGATCATATCATACTCATTCGCGCGCGCCATCGCCAGCGCCTCTTCTCCGTCGTATGCACAATCCACATCCATGCCGTCCTGTTCCAGACTGAAACGGATTCCTTTTACGATTAGCTTCTCATCATCCACTACGAGAACTTTCTTTGCCATCTCACACCTCAATCGACCGTTATGTCGTCTCTCATTTTTTCAAAAAGCGCGTCCTTGATACCGGATACCTTCATGATATCTTCCGCCTTGGCAAAAGCCCCATGTTCGTCGCGATACGCAACGATCGCCTCCGCCCGTGTCTGCCCGATTCCCGGCAGTTGCTGCAACTGTGATACGTCCGCAGTGTTGATGTTAACCCTGCCGTCCGTATCCTGCTTCGCAGAATCCGGTTTGTCCGTGTCATACTTCTTTCGCTCCGCAGCTTCCTCCTCGGTCGGAAACGAGATCATCTGTCCGTCCGTCAGCGTATCCGCAAGATTCCAGTAGTCTTTACTTGCATTCTCTGTAAATCCTCCGGCTGCCTCCACCGCATCGCACACACGCGCACCTGCAGGCAGTTCATACACCCCGGGAGCTTTCACTTCACCACAGACATACACAAGAAGCGGCGCCTCTTCCCCATCCGCATTCATTTCTGTATCCGGGTCCAAAGCCTCGCTCTCCATCGGTATCTGTGTCTCCTGTGTTGTAAGCAGATATGCTCCGGTATCCGAAGCCCCGCATCCGCACAATAACATACACAGAGAGATTACACACACTTTCGTTTTGTTATTCATATTCTTCTCCTCTTCCATCTAAGGCAGAGGAAGTCTCA
>CAVHWG010000054.1:0-9517 GCA_963639645.1 Firmicutes bacterium TM09-10
CTTCTGCACCAGGAGCAAGTAACTTACGAGGATCAAATCCCTTGCCCTCTAAGTCCTTACCAGCCTCGATGTATTTACGTGTTGCATCTGCAAATGATAACTGACACTCTGTGTTAACGTTGATCTTAGATACACCAAGAGAGATAGCCTTCTTGATCATGTCAGCAGGGATACCTGTACCACCATGAAGAACTAATGGCATCTCACCTGTCTTAGCCTGGATTGCATCGAGAGTCTCGAAGCTGAGTCCCTGCCAGTTTTCCGGATACTTTCCATGGATGTTACCGATTCCGGCAGCAAGCATATCAACGCCAAGATCAGCGATTGTCTTGCACTCGTCAGGATCAGCGCACTCGCCCATACCAACAACACCGTCTTCCTCACCACCGATAGAACCAACTTCGCACTCGATAGAAAGTCCTAAGTTATGAGCAACGTTTACTAACTCTGTAGATTTTGCAAGGTTCTCCTCGAATGGATAATGAGAACCATCGAACATGATGGATGTAAATCCGGCCTTAATGCACTTGTAGCATCCTTCGTATGTTCCGTGATCTAAGTGAAGAGCTACAGGAACTGTGATTCCGAGCTCCTTGTCCATAGCCTTAACCATAGCAGCTACTGTACCGAAACCGGTCATGTACTTTCCTGCTCCCTCGGATACACCAAGGATTACCGGGCTCTTCAGCTCCTCAGCTGTAAGAAGAACGGACTTAGTCCACTCTAAGTTATTGATATTGAACTGACCAACTGCATAATGGCCTGCTTTTGCTTTCTTAAGCATTTCTGTTGCAGATACTAACATTTGAATATCCTCCTAATCTCATAAGTTATCTTGATTATATTACATAATCCGTCAAAAATAAAGTTAAAAAATTAACAATTTAACAAAAGATTGTGACCCTTTTATTCAGATTTCTGATAATCACTTCCTCATGTTCGCCGCCGAACTCGCCGTCAAGTGTCCATGCCACCCGTTCACGCGACGTAATTTTGACCTCATCCGTCTTAAACGAATAGATCAGATCCGAGTCATCGATCATGTTGGTCAGGCATGCAAGGATCTCATTTAACTCGATCGGATTGCGCGGCATCTTGATCAGCGTCACCTCGAACACACCGTCATCGAGCTTCACATCCGGTCCGGTCATCCCCTTGAATCCACCGACCGACACAGAGTTTGTCACCATGCCGTAGATAAACTCATCCTGGAAAATGTGTCCCTCATATTCCACCTGCATATTAAAAGAAGGGATATCATGCAGATGTTTCGCTCCTTCCATAATATAAGCGACATGGCCGAAAATATTCTTCAGCTGCTGGGATGTCTTGTACGATACCTCCGTAAAAAGCCCGAACGCTGCGACATACACAAACGTATCACTGTTGAAATCACCGATATCACACGGAAACAGATGATCACCGACCGCAACTTCCGCCGCCTTGACCATCTCCTTCGGAATACCGAGTGAGTTTGCGAAATCGTTCGTGCTTCCCGCCGGAATATAACCGATCGGCGTGTCTGTCTCACTCTTGATCAATCCGGTCACAACCTCGTCGAGTGTACCGTCGCCGCCGCTGCATACGATGCGGTCATACTTATCCGCTTCCTCGATCACTTTGCGCGTTGCATCCGCCTGCGCCTGCGTCGTGTAGATCGTCACCTCAAAGTCCGCCTTGACCATCGTGTCAACGATATCGACCAGACTGTTCTTGATCTGCCCCTTTCCTGAATGTGGGTTAAAAATAAATAACAGCTTCTGACTCATACTTATCCTTCCTCATCTACAGATTCTCTGCCATCTCCGCCAGCTTGTGCAGCCTGTGATTGACACCGGATTTGCCGACCGGCGGATCTAAAAATGTGCCGAGTTCCTTGAGCGTCGCATCCGGATGATCCAGCCGCGCCTGTGCGATCTCCGCCAATTGTGCCGGAAGATTGTCAAATCCGATGATCTGTTGGACCTTTTTGATATCTTCCATCTGCTTTACCGCAGCATTTACCGTTTTGTTGATATTAGCCGTCTCGCAGTTGACCTTGCGGTTGACCGAATTGCGCATCTCTTTTAAAATGCGTACATTCTCGAGCTGCATGAGTGCCACATACGCTTCCATGACGTTGAGCATGTCCACGATCTGTGAACCTTCCTTCAAATACAGCACAAAGCGTTCCTTGCGCTCCACGATCTTCGCATCCGCATCAAAACTGCCGATCAGCTTCTGCAGTTGCTCTGCCTGTTCGACTGTATGGCAGACGATTTCAAAATGATACGACTTGTTCGGATCACTGATCGATCCCGCTGCCATAAATGCGCCTCGGATAAATGCACGCTTGCAGCAGGTTCTCTGCACCAGAAGGCCGTCCGCTCTCTGTTCTTCGAGCGTCGCTTTCCCGTCCGCGACCGGATTCCACCGCAGCGTGCGAAGGATTTCCTCGCTCTGCGCCTCACCCAGCCCTGTCGCCGCTTCGAAACCGAACGCCTTATGGATCAGTGTGTGAAACTTTTCGGCCAGCAATTCATTATCCGACGAAAGTGTCAGCACACGTCTCTTTGCATCCGCCTGACTTTCCGCGGAAAAAGTCCCTTCGAGTTCAAACATTCCCGCAAGTTCCGCAAGCTGACAATGGCGGCTTTTGCTGCACTGTCTCGCCAGCTCCGCCTTTACATCACTTGAAAAAGACATATTACTTTCCTCTCAATGCATCTTTGCCGATATCCCTGTGCTCAATCTTAAGTCCGTACTCCGAATTGCCGTCCAGACGCTTGTATAATTCGTTGGCAAGTGTCACCGACCGGTGCTTGCCACCGGTACATCCGATGGCAAGCACAAGCTGGTTCTTGCCCTCCGATATGTAGTTTGGGATCAGGAAGCTGATCAGATCCTCAAGTTTGTCCAAAAAGATCTTCGACTCCGCATACTGCATGACGTACTGCTGGATCTCTACATCATTTCCCGTCTTATAGCGAAGGCCTTCCACATAATATGGATTCGGCAGGAAACGCACATCCATCACAATATCCGCATCCGCCGGAATTCCATACTTGAACCCGAACGAAAGTACCGTGACAAACAGGCTCTTAAACTCCTCGTCGTGAATAAAAATGCGTTCCAGCTCTGCCTTTAATTCCCTTGTCAGCAGGCGGCTTGTATCAATGATGTAATCCGCCTGGTCCTTTAGGAAAGCAATTTCATGCCGTTCACGCTCAATGCCTTTGTCCACGCGCTCGCCCGGAGCAAGCGGATGGCTCCGCCTCGTCTCCTTGTAACGCTTGACAAGAACATTGTCCTCCGAGTCGAGGAACAGGATCTCATACTTGACATCCTTCTGCGTCAGTACATCGAGCATCCCCTCGACCGCCTGCAGATGCTCTCCGCTTCTGGCATCAATGCCGATCGCGATCTTCTTCATCCGCGGCTTAAAATTCGTTGTAAAATCGACCAGCTTGTCCAAAAGAGGAATCGGAAGATTGTCAATGCAGAAAAAACCCATATCCTCCATCATCTTCATCGCAGTGCTTTTGCCCGCGCCGGACATTCCCGTTACTATTACAAATTGCAATCTTCCCAGTCCTTTCCTCTGTTAAAACTCACCTAACATCTTTACCTCAGGTTCAAGGCGCACACCAAACTGTGCCTCCACCTTATCCTGAACATCCTGTATCAGTTGGCGCACCTCCGCCGCCGATGCATGCTTTCGATTGATCACAAATCCACAGTGTTTCTCCGACACCTGTGCATCGCCGACCGCATAGCCGCGAAGTCCCGTGTCCATGATCAGCTTTCCTGCAAAATATCCTTCCGGTCGCTTGAATGTACTTCCGGCGCTCGGATACTCAAGCGGCTGCTTCTCAACACGCTTTTGGCGGAGTTCTTCCATCTGCTGACGGATCTCGCTCTCCGGCTTTGCTTCAAGCTTCATCTCGGCTTCCAGAACAATATACTGTTTCTCCGGCACGCAGCTGTGACGATAGGACAGATCCATCTCGCTCACATCCAGTGTCCGGATCTCACCATCCGCTGTCAACACGGTCACTCCGGTCAGGATATCTTTCATCTCACCACCGTATGCGCCGGCGTTCATTGTTACCGCGCCACCGATGCTTCCCGGGATTCCGGCTGCAAACTCCATTCCGCCGAGCCCCGCTGCGGCAGCCTTTGCCGCCACCTGTGAGAGCAGTGCTCCCGCACCTGCCACGATGCGCTCCTGTGTCACAGTGATCGTATTCATCGCTGCGCCGATTTCAATGACCAGTCCTCGGATGCCTTTGTCGCCAACCAGAAGATTGCTTCCGTTGCCGATCACGGTAACCGGAATTGCATGCTTTGCTGCGATGTGCAGCACCTGAGTGATCTCGTCACGCCCCGGGCACACAAAGTAATCCGCCGGTCCTCCGATACGAAATGTCGTATGGCGGCTCATAGGTTCATCCTTTCGTACTTCAAGTTCCGGCAATGTAGTTGTGATTTCTTCGTAAAACTGCGACATTATGCCTCCTTTAAAAATGCAATGTAGCCGCGATATGCTTCATATAAATCCACTTTGCTGATGATCTCCCACGGTGCATGCATGTTCAGAACCGCAACACCGCTGTCAATTACATTCATGTCGTAATTGGCAAGAATGTAAGCGATGGTTCCGCCGCCGCCCTGATCTACCTTACCGAGTTCCGCAGTCTGGAAGGAGACATCATTTTGATCCATGATGTTGCGAAGCTTTGCAACATACTCGGCGTTGGCATCGTTGGAGCCGCCTTTGCCTCTGGATCCTGTATATTTATTAAATACCAGCCCTTTACCAAAATATGCACTGTTACGCTTTTCCATGACTGAAGGATAGTTCGGATCGAATGCAGCGGATACATCAGAGGACAGTACCTTGGAATTCTTTAACGCTCTGCGGACTGCAAGCTCACTGTAGCTTCCCGCAAGGTTTAACACCTCTGCCACGCAGTTCTCGAAAAAGCGTGACTGCATGCCGGATGCTCCGACACTTCCGATCTCTTCCTTGTCCACAAGCAGACAAACGCTTGTGTACTGTGGCTTTTCAACCTGTAACATTGCCTCAAAAGAAGGATAAGCGCACACTCTGTCATCATGTCCGTATCCCATGATCATGCTGCGGTCAAAGCCGTAATCTCTCGCCTCACCGGCAGGAACAACCTCGATCTCTGCTGAGAGGAAATCATCCTCATCCACACCATATTCTGCGGAAAGAATGTCAAGAATATTTGCCTTGACACGCTCCTTCATCTCTTTTTCATCCTTGTCGTCCGCACTCTTTGGAATGCTTCCGATCAGAAGATCCAGACTCTCGCCCTCGATCACCTTGGCAGCCTTCTTCTCCAGCTGGTCTGCAGACAGATGGATGAGCAGATCACTCACACCGAATACCGGATCTCCCGGCTTATCACCGACATTCACGGTAACGGTCGTGCCATCCTTCTTGCAGATCACACCGTGCAAAGCCATCGGCAGAGTTACCCACTGGTACTTCTTCACACCGCCATAGTAGTGTGTATCGAGCATCGCCATCTCGGTATCCTCGTACAGAGGCACCTGTTTTAAGTCAAGACGCGGGGAGTCGATATGTGCACCGAGAATGTTCATTCCCTCTTCCAAATCCTTCTCACCCATGATAAAAAGCGCCAGACCCTTGCCCATATTGTTGGCAACGATCCTGTCTCCGGCTATCACACTTGCCTTATTTGCAATCAGTTCGTCCAGATCGGCAAAGCCAGCTGCTTTTGCCTTCTCATACAAACTTGCTGCGCACTCGCGCTCTGTCTTGCAGGATGAAATAAACTTACGATATTCCTCCGCAAATGCAAATACCTCGTCTCTCTTATCTCCCTGTGGGTATTTCTCCCATGCATTCTTCTTTTCCACATTTAATTCCTACTTTCTTCTATATTTATTGCATTTATTGCCGCCGGGCGGCTCACTCGGGTTTCCCGGATTTAATCTTCCTCAAGGCGTCCCTTGGTCAGGTTCGCCTGCACTCTGCGGTACAGCTCCTGCGCCGCATTGTAGCCCATCTTCTTCTGTCTGTGGTTGACCGCAGCCGTCTCACAGATGACCGCAAGGTTACGTCCCGGACGGATCGGAAGTGAATGACATACGACCTTGTTGCCAAGGTATTCAATGTACTCTTCCTCTAATCCAAGACGGTCGTAATCCGCATCCTTCTTCCAGTCTTCCAGCTTGATGACCAGATCGATCTGCTGCTTCTCCTTGACACACTCAACACCGTAAAGTGTCTTGACATCGATGATTCCGATGCCTCGCAGCTCGATAAAGTGACGCGTCACATCCGGTGATGTTCCGATCAGCGTGTGCTCGTTGATCTTGCGGATCTCCACAACATCATCCGTAACAAGACGGTGTCCGCGTCGGATCAGCTCTAAGGCAGCCTCGCTTTTACCGATTCCGCTATCTCCGGTGATCATCAGTCCCTCGCCATATACATCAACGAGTACACCGTGAATGCTGATACACGGAGCAAGCTGCTCGCCCAGTGTATAGATCAGCTCCGCCGTAAATTCGGAAGTGGAACGTCCCGTTCCGAGTACCGGCACCTCGTTCGCCAATGCTTCCTTTAAGAAGATCGGGTCCGGCTCCAAATTTCTTGAAAAGATGACACACGGAATATCAAATTTCAGGAATGCATCGTAACGGATGCGCTTCTCCTCGTCGCTCATCTGCTGAATGTATGCATACTCTACGTTTCCGATGATCTCCACGCGGGATTCCTCGAAATGTTCGAAATATCCGGTCAGCTGCAGCGCCGGACGGTTAATATCGGTTGTCGTAATCTTACGCTTTTTTAAATCAATCTCATCAGTAAAGTTCTTCAGATCCAGTAATTCGGCAATCTTTGCCACACTTACACTACTACTGTTCATCGTCGTATCCCCCCATTGTATTTTTTCGGATATATGGTTGCTTTCGTCCAATTATTGTACCACGCAAAACCCCATATGGCAATTATTTCTCAGTCGTCTCCCCGTTATTCGCCGCTGCATCATTCTTATGGAAAAAGGCGTAAACTTTCTCCGCCGCCCCAAGGTTCATGTTCTCCGTCGCCGCCAGTTCCTCCACGCTCGCCGCGCGGATCTGCTCGATCGACTGAAAATGCCGCATGAGCGCCTTGCGCCTTGTCGGCCCGATGCCTTCAATATCGTCAAGCACCGAGTGTATCTGCGCCTTGGATCGCAGCGAACGGTGATACTCGATGGCAAACCGGTGTGCCTCATCCTGAATGCGGGTAATCAGCTTGAATCCCTCGCCGTGCCGGTCGATCGGGATCTCGACATTATTGAAATACAGGCCTCTCGTCCTGTGGTTGTCGTCCTTGACCATGCCGCAGACCGGGATCGAGAGTCCCAGTTCTTCGAGCACCTGCAGACAGATATTTACCTGACCGCGTCCGCCGTCCATCATGATGATATCTGGAAAACGTGTAAAGCTTCCGACTTCCTGCGGAAGATTCTTATCCTCCAGTTCCTGCTGCTCCTGCATGCCGTGCAGAAAACGTCTCGTCAGCACCTCATGCATCGATGCGTAGTCATCCGGTCCCGTCACGGTGCGCAGCTTAAACTTGCGGTAATCACTGCGCTTCGGCTTTCCTTTCTCGTAGACGATCATAGAACCGACTGTCTCGAAGCCGTTGATATTCGAGATATCGTATGCCTCCATGCGGTTGAGTCCGCGCATGCCCAGAAGTCCTTCGATCTCCTTGACCGCGCCGATCGTTCTGCCTTCCTCTCGCTTGATCTTCTCCTTGTCCTGATTGAGTACAAGTGACGCGTTTTTTGCCGCAAGTTCCACGAGTTTTTCCTTCATTCCCTTCTGCGGAATGCGTATGTACACGCGGCGTCCCCGCTTCGCTGTCAGCCACTCTTCGAGCACCGGAATATCCTCGATCAGCTCCTGGATCATGATCTCACGCGGAATATAAGGCGTTCCCGAATAAAACTGTTTGACAAAGTTCACCAGAATATCGCTCGTGCTCTCCTCCGAGCCGACACGCACATGAAAGTGATCCCTTCCGATGATCTTGCCGCTTCGGATAAAAAACAACTGCACAACAGCATCCGTATCGTCACTCGCCAGAGCGATAATATCTTTATCCTCGCCGTCCATGTTCGTGATCTTCTGCTTCTGTGCAATCTGCTTCACACTGCCCAAAAGTTCTCGGAACTCAATGGCTTTCTCAAACTCCATCGCCTCCGACGCTTTCTGCATTTTCTCCTCGAGCATCCTGATGACCGGTGCATAATTTCCGTTTAAGAATTCGAGTGCCTGACTGACGCGCTCACCATACTCTTCCTTATTAATATAACCCTGACACGGTGCACTGCACTGGTGGATATGATAATTCAGGCAGGCACGGTCCAGGCCGATGTCACGCGGCAGCTTCCGGTTACAGGTGCGGAGCTGATAGATCTTGTTGATCAGTTCGATCGTATCCTTGACCGCCCCCGCGCTCGTGTACGGGCCGAAGTACCGCGACTTGTCTTTTTTCAACTGACGCGAAAAAAGCACACGCGGAAAATCCTCCCCCATCGTCACGCGGATGTACGGATATGTCTTATCGTCGCGCAGCATGGTATTGTATTTTGGCGTGTGTTCTTTGATCAGATTACATTCAAGTACCAGCGCTTCCAACTCGGAATCCGTGATAATGTACTCGAATCTTGCAATATGTTCCACCATCTGTTTCTTCTTGATCCCCTCGTCGTGGCTCGGCTGAAAATACTGCCGGACACGTTTTCTGAGGCTTACGGCCTTGCCGATATAGATGATGGCATCGGTTTTGTCATGCATAATATAAACTCCCGGTTGATCCGGGAGTTTACGTAATTCTTCTTGAAAATCGAACATCAATTATTCCTCAAACATCTCATCAGTCACCGGTGCGATTGTCTGCTCCTTCTTATCATCAGATTCCGGCATTAAAGAATCTTTCTTGGAATCTTCTTCCTGCGGAAGTCCTTTCATCTCACGGAAGATCTTCATGAATTCCTTACCGGTGATCGTCTCTTTCTCATACAGATACTCACTGATATGATCAAGCACATCACGGTTTTCTTTGAGCATCTCCATTGCCTTGTTGTAGCTGTCATTGATGATCGAAAGCACTTCCTTATCGATCTGTCCCGCGGTATCCTCGCCGCAGATCAGACCGGCACGGCCCTCGAGATACTGATTCTCAACGGTTGCAAGACACATCATACCGAACTTATCCGACATACCGTACATCGTAACCATCGCACGCGCGATCTTCGTTGCCTGCTCGATATCATTGGCAGCGCCGCTTGTCGCTGACTCGAACACAAGAACTTCCGCTGCACGTCCCGCCATATAGGTCGTGATCTTCGCAAGCAGCTCATCCTTCGTCTCTAAGTACTTCTCCTCCTCCGGAGTCTGAAGTGTATAACCGAGCGCTCCCATGGTACGCGGAACAATTGTAATCTTCTGTACCGGTTCCGTATTCTTCTGTAATGCGGATACC
>CAVHWG010000055.1:0-6252 GCA_963639645.1 Firmicutes bacterium TM09-10
TTTTATCATACCGCTCAAGAAGAGGTTTGACCGTTACCGGACGGCGGGAATGCTGGTCGCATCCCTTGTGCTACAAAGCGTGTTTCTGGTAGCAACCGATAATCTGATCATCTATCTGTGGATTCCGTGCATGATCGTTGCGGTCATGCTGATGATCCTGGTTATCCACGGATGTTGCGAGATCAATCTGACGGATGCCGCATATTTCGGAATGATCGCATTCGTGGTGGCGGAGTTTATGGCTTCCGTGGAATGGCAGATCGTATGCTTTTTCTGGAAAGGGGAACTTCCGGCTCTCTGGATACAGATAATTATGCTTATTGTAATCTACGGTGCGGTTGCGCTCATTTTATTCCGACTGATCCATGTGCATCTGCCGAAGGATGCGAAGATGGATATCAGCAAAAAAGAGTATTTTTCGGGACTTCTGATCGCAGTGGCGGTGTTTGCGGTCAGCAATATGAGTTACCTGACGATCAATACGCCTTTTTCCGGAAGATATTCGTTTGAGGTGGGTAACATCCGGACGCTCGTTGACCTGGGAGGCATCGCGATCCTGTATGCGCATCTGATCCAGTGCTGTGAGCTGCGCGTGCGAAAGGAACTCGAAGCGGTGCAGAATGTGCTGCAAAATCAGTATGTGCAGTACAAGCAGTCGCGGGAGAGCATCGAACTGATCAATTATAAATATCATGATCTAAAGCATCAGATCGCTTTCCTGCGAAGCGAGGAAGATCCGGCAAAGCGAGAGGAATTTTTAAACCGGATGGAGGATGAAATCCGGCAGTACGAGGCGCAGAATAAGACCGGGAACAAGGTGCTCGATACGGTGCTTACCACCAAGAGTCTCTACTGTGCGAAGCATGGCATCACGTTTACCTGCGTGGCGGACGGTACGCTTCTCGATTTCATGGATGTCATGGATATCTGCAGTATTTTCGGAAATGCACTGGACAATGCGATCGAGTGTGAACTTAAGATTGCGGATAAGGAAAAGCGGCTGATCCATGTGACGGTGTCAAAACAGAAACAGTTTTTGATCCTTCGATTCGAGAATTATTATGAGGAAGCACTCAAGTATCAGGAGGGAAAACTTGTCACGACCAAGAAGGACAAGGAAAATCATGGATACGGACTCAAGAGTATCCGTTATACGGTCAGTAAATATGACGGTGCGGTCAGTATCGATACGAATGAGAACTGGTTTGAACTTAAGATATTGATTCCAATGAAAACGAAGAATGAGAATTAGTAGAAGTGGGATTATGATACGAGGTGTATGATGAGGGAGAAGTCATACACCTCTATTTGTTGAAATAGGAATCGTGAATGTGCATAAGACGCGAATGATAAAACTGTACAATATGCACAATGCGGTTGCAGTTTATGCAGAAAAAGTGCAGGTTATGCGAAATGAGATTATAGAAAATCCTATGTGCTAGTATAAGGTTACAAGGTCCGGCATGGATCAAATCTATCAGGAGGGAGGATGAAAAAGAGTATGAACAATCAGGCAGCAAATCCGGTTGTCGCAGGCTGGAGGCGGTTTGCCGGGAAACATGAGACGATTGCCCAGTTTCTGGTGTTTTTCGTTGTGAGTAACGGTGTCACGGTGCTTCAGATGATCATGATGCCGGTGCTCAAATATTTCTTTGGCATGACTGGGCTTGTGGACACCGGATTTCAGGTATTGCATTGCGGCTCGGTCGGCGGAAATCCGTACTATGTATTTGATTATGCAGCAGGATCAATCGCAAACGGCGGCGGTGGCGGACTGGCATACTTTCTCGCAGTGGAGATCACGATGCTGATCGCGCAGGTGATCAACTTTTTCCTTCAGAGAAAAGTAACCTTTAAGTCCAACGGTTCCGTTGCAAAAGCGGCATTCTGGTATGTGATCGCCTATGTGATCATTTCCATCGGTGCGGCAGCTTTACAGGGATTGTACAAGGACCCGATTTATCGCTTTTTCCAAAATGTGATGGGAAGTGCAGGAATTACAGTGGCGGATATTGTGACAATGGTTATCAATTGTGCAATATCGTTCTGGGTATTTTTCCCAATCTTCAAAGTAATATTCAAAGAGAAAGAATAAGTAAAACATTAAGAAGAGTCGGAAAAACTTGTATCTTAGAGTTAGAGATGAAATGAGAAAGGATAGGAGGTAAGTAAAATGAAAAAGGTGAAAAAGGAGGTTTGGCGTGGTCTTACAGCGGTGTTTTCGTTCTTTATGATTCTTGTAATTTCAGGAACTTCAATCGCGCTTAAGATTCCATCTACGATTAATACATTTCTAGGAATTAATTCTACAGTGAAAATTTTGGATTCGGGAGATGGAAATGAAGACACGACATATTACAAAACTGCAAATGGAAGCAGTGATGTGAACGATATTGATGCTTTGAATGAAACAGAAAAAAGCATCGCAGACGAGATCATCGCCACAGAAGAAGAAGGCGCCGTACTGCTCAAAAATGATAATAATGCACTTCCACTGAAAGAAGGAAGTAATGTTACGATGCTTGGTGCATCCACTGTAAATTACAACTACGGTGGTGGCGGTATGGGCGGAGAACGCAATGTGTATAGTGGCTGGACCGATGATTATGATGGATACGTTGCCAAAACGGATATCGTGGAAGCAATGGAATCTGTATATAATGTCAACACAACATTGATTGATGCTTATACCAAGAGTTCGGATCAGTATCCAGGAAAAGGAATCAAAAAGGAAGAGTCTAGTCAGACGCAGGGCGTTGGAAAAGCAAATCAGGGACCTTCTGATGGAACCGCAAAGGTAGAGAATGGTGAGGCACCAGCAGATTTCTATACAAGCAGTTTGACCGATACATTTAGCAGTTATGGAGATGCAGCTATTATTTCATTTACCAGAGATGGCGGAGAAGGAAATGATGTAAGCATGCGTGGAGGTGTTGATGGAACAAGCGTTCTTGCATTACAACCAAATGAAAAAGAGCTACTTGAAATGGTACAGTCTTATAAAGAAAATGGTACATTCAGCAAAGTGATCGTTCTTCTGAATACAAACAATGTTATGGAAGTTGGGGAATTGGACGATTATGGAGTTGATGCTGTTCTCTGGGTTGGAAATCCGGGAACACAGGGATGCTTCGGTATTGTCAATATCTTAACAGGTGCTGTAAGCCCATCTGGACGTCTGGTTGATACTTATGCTACAAATTCTTTATCTGCACCAGCATGCATGAATGCAAATGATAACAGTCAGTATTATAGCAATGCGTCTGAGGTTCTGGATTATTGCGGATACAATGATACTGATTATAGCGGAGAGCAGAATTATACAAGTTATATTGTAAACGCAGAAGATATTTATATCGGTTATAAGTATTATGAGACCAGATATGAAGATACTGTGCTCGGACAGGGAAATGCTGACAGCACTGCAGGCACATATGCAAGTAAAGCCGGATGGAATTATAACGAAGAAGTTGTATATCCGTTTGGATATGGTCTTTCTTATACTACTTTTGAACAGAAACTGGACGACGTAACTTATAATGCAGATATAGATTCTTATGAGGTATCAGTAACTGTAACAAACACAGGTGATACATATGCTGGTAAATCTGTGGTAGAAGTGTATGCCCAGACACCATATGGCGATTATGAGAAGGAAAATGAAGTTGAAAAATCAGCTGTTCAGCTTGCTGGATTTACTAAAACTGGTACACTGGAACCTGGTGAGTCTGAGACGGTAAAGGTTAATGTTCAGAAATATTTCCTCGCAAGTTATGATTCTAATGGAGCAAAGGGATATATTTTAAGTGAGGGCGATTATTATCTTGCTGTAGGAGATAATGCACATGATGCGCTGAATAATATTCTTGCTGCCAAGGGAGCAGATGGAATGACAGATGTTGCTGGAAATAGAACATCAGGAGATGCTGACAAGGTATATTCATGGAATCAGGATAAACTTGATACACAGACATACAAAATGTCACGTGTTAATGATTCGGTAGAAGTAACAAACCAATTTGATGATGCAGATCTGAATTATTGGCAGGAAGGTACGGTAACATATCTTTCAAGAAGTGACTGGGAAGGTACTTATCCGATTACATACACAGATCTGACAGCAACAAAGGAAATGATGGAAGTTCTGAAAGGACAGTACGAACAACCAGAAAATGCGCCGTCTGTAGATGATTATACGCAGGGAGAAGATAATGGAATTACCTTTGCGATGATGATGGATGTTGATTACGATGATGACGAGGCTTGGGACAAATTCCTGGATCAGTTTACAGTGGAAGAAATGACTACACTAGCAGCTGATACATGGGGATCTGATGCAGTAGAAAGTGTTGGTGTTCCAGCAGTAAAGCGTGCAGATGATGGAACGAGTCTTGCAGATGCATTTATTGCGACACCTGATGAATTAGGACAGGTGTGGCCATCTGAGATGGTAACATCATCCACCTTTAACACTGATCGCTATGAAGCTCGTGGTGAACTGATTGGATCAGAAGCAACGTTTATCGGCTATAATGAAGTATGGTATGGTGGTGGAAATATTCATCGTACACCATTTGGTGGAAGAAACGGACAGTATTATTCAGAGGACGGTGTGCTTGGATATTATGTCGGTGCCAATGAAGCAAAAGGAATGCAGAGCGTAGGAATTAATTACTGTGTTAAGCATTTTGCTGGAAATGATCAGGAAACAAACCGAGAGAGTATCGGAACGTTCTTTAAGGAACAGGCATTTCGTGAAATCGATTTGAAAGTATTCGAAGGTACATTTACAGAGGGTAAAGCATATTCAGTTATGGGTGCTTTTAACCGTATTGGATGCCTGTATGCAAATTATTCTTATCCACTTATGACTGAAGTGCTCCGAGACGAATGGGGATTTGAAGGTCATGTGACAACGGATGCAATCGCAGGTTCTTTATATAAGACAAATTGGACGCTTTCTATGGCTGCTGGAACTGATTATTTCTGCTACAATGGACTCCTTTCGGCTATGGGAAGCACTAGTGACGATGTAAATGCAGGTATGAAGAAAGCAATCGACAATGGAGATGGATATGCATTACAGTCATTAAGAAGAGCAACCAAGAATAATGTAAATGCATACCTTCATACAGTTTCTGTCAATGGACTTTCCAGCGATTCTAAGATTGTGATTAGTACACCTTGGTGGCAGTATGCATTGTATGTGCTGATTGGTTTATTCTCAGTTCTGACCGTTGCAACATTTGCAATGTATCTGTATAACCTCTATTACACTAAGAAGAAAGAGAGGGAGTAAGATATGGATAAGAAAGGATTTTTACAAAGAAAATCGATTGGAGAATATGTCAGTCTTGTAGGAGCTGTTGTGGCAATGATTGCAGGAATCTTTTATTATAGCTATGCTTCGGGACTTGGTTCGGTGAATGGGGCAATTGTAGCCTTTGTCATAGGTTCTGTTATCTGCAGTCTGGTTTATGTGTTGATTGATGCGAAATTTGTATTTGATGTTGGAATCTTTGAAATAGCAGCTTCTGTATTTTTGACCTTAGCACTTGTACAGTTCTTACTTAATAGTTGGAGCAACCTGGCAGATTTGTTAAATGGAATTCAGATTTTTTCTGGTGGACGGGGAAGTGTAAAATCAATCTTTACGTGTTTAGGAATTCTGCTTGTTGCAGATATCATTGCTATGGTTAGTTGTTTTATGAAGAAAAATAAAGTTTAATGGAATTTGAGATTCCCGTTATTTGATAAATTTCAATGACGGGAATCTTTTTTTATCATCACACAAAAATATGATTTCAGAGGTAACCGAAAAAGATAGAATGGCACATCAGGAATTCCTTGGCAGAATGAGTGCGATGCGGGAATCAAGATGGGCGTGAAATCAAGTCGCTCAGCCGCTGCCTAAATCAGTATGAGGCTGCGGATGATAAGGCGAAGGCGATCACAAAGAAGCTGATCAATCTGGAAAATGATCTGTGCAGCGGATTAAGAGAATATTTATAGCAAAAAAGTGTGCGGCAGGGAATTCCATTGCATGAGTGGAAGGTGGAATTAAACTTTGCAATTTTTAGATACGATAAAAATGAAAAAATAGTTGCATTCTTGGATAAATTATGATAGATTACTAATGTTGTGAATAAAAGAATGATGGTCCTCTGTTGCAAGAGATGCATTAAGAACGTCAAAATAATTAGGAGGTCACAAAATGAACGCAAGTGAAATTATCAAGAACATTGAGGCAGA
>CAVHWG010000056.1:0-2027 GCA_963639645.1 Firmicutes bacterium TM09-10
ATGCGGGACAGGCAGTCGTTATGACTTATCCGCTGATCGGAAATTACGGAATCACACCGGATATGGAGTCCGCACGTCCTTGGCCGGACGGATATATCGTAAGAGAATTATCCCGTACCGCCAGCAACTTCCGATGTGAAGGAACGATTCAGGACTTTTTGAAAAAGCATGATATTCCGGGTGTGGCAGGCATTGATACCCGTGCGCTGACCAAGATCCTTCGTGAGAAGGGAACCATGAACGGAATGATCACAACGAATGAGAATTACAATCTCGATGAGATCCTTCCAAAGTTAAAGGAATACACAACCGGTAATGTTGTGGATAAAGTAACCTGCAGCGAGAAGAAAGTTCTTCGAGGAACCGGCAAGAAGGTCGCTTTGCTCGATCTCGGTGCGAAGAATAATATTGCAAAATCTCTGAACGCAAGAGGATGCGAGGTAACGATCTACCCTGCACACACAAGCGCTGAGGAGATTCTTGCAACGAATCCGGATGGAATTATGCTCAGCAACGGACCTGGAGATCCGAAGGAGTGTAAGGAGATCATCGAGGAGATTCATAAATTATATGAGAGCGATGTGCCGATTTTTGCCATCTGTCTCGGACACCAGCTTATGGCGCTGGCAACCGGAGCGGACACACACAAGATGAAATACGGACATCGTGGAGGAAATCATCCGGTTAAGGATTTGAAGACAAACCGTGTTTATATTTCTTCTCAGAATCACGGATATGTGGTTGACACCGATACACTTGATCCGAATGTTGCCAAACCTGCATTTGTCAACGTCAATGATGGAACAAACGAAGGCCTTGAGTATGTTGGTAAGAACATCTTTACCGTACAGTTCCATCCGGAAGCATGCCCTGGACCACAGGATTCCGCGTATCTGTTTGACCGTTTTATCGATATGATGGGAGGAAATAAATAATGCCAAGAAATAAAGAGATTAAAAAAGTATTAGTGATCGGTTCCGGCCCGATCGTGATCGGACAGGCAGCAGAGTTCGATTACGCCGGAACACAGGCATGCCGTTCCTTAAAGGAAGAGGGCGTTGAAGTATGTCTCGTTAATTCCAACCCTGCAACCATCATGACTGATAAGCAGATTGCCGATCAGGTTTATATTGAGCCTCTTACGGTTGATGTATTAAAAGAGATCATCTTAAAGGAGAAGCCGGACAGCGTGCTTCCGACACTCGGAGGACAGGCAGGATTAAATCTTGGTATGGAGCTTGCCGAGTCAGGTTTCCTTGAGGAGCATGGCGTAAAGCTGATCGGTACAACCGCTGAGACGATTTTCAAGGCAGAGGATCGTCAGGCGTTTAAGGATACCATGGAGAAGATCGGTGAGCCTTGTGCCGCATCACAGGTCGTTAATACCGTAGAGGATGGTATTAAGTTTACGAATACGATCGGTTATCCGGTTGTACTTCGTCCTGCTTTCACGCTCGGAGGAAGCGGCGGTGGTATCGCCCACAACGAGCAGGAGCTTGTTGACATCTTAAGTAACGGACTTCGTTTGAGCCGTGTCGGTGAGGTTCTCGTAGAGCGCTGCATCGCCGGATGGAAGGAAGTTGAGTACGAGGTAATGCGTGATGCGAACGGCAACTGTATTACCGTATGTAATATGGAGAACATCGATCCTGTCGGCGTGCACACCGGAGATTCGATCGTAGTTGCTCCTTCACAGACACTCGGAGACAAGGAATACCAGATGCTCCGTAGTTCTGCATTAAACATTATCGATGAGTTGAAGATTACCGGAGGATGTAACGTACAGTACGCTTTGAATCCGGATTCATTCGAATATTGTGTTATCGAGGTAAACCCTCGAGTGTCCCGTTCTTCCGCTCTGGCTTCCAAGGCAACCGGATATCCGATCGCCAAGGTTACCGCGAAGATCGCTTTGGGCTATACACTTGATGAGATCAAGAATGCCATCACACAGAAGACTTACGCAAGTTTCGAGCCGATGCTTGACTACTGCGTTGTCAAGATTCCGAGACTTCCGTTTGATAAGT
>CAVHWG010000057.1:0-9332 GCA_963639645.1 Firmicutes bacterium TM09-10
CTTTTTTTGATTCATAGGAAATTCCTTCCTATGAATCAAAACGCTCCGCGGGGATGCGCAGCTCGCGGAGAAGAAGTTTATGCTGAAGCATACCGCTCGCGCGCGGAAGTGTGCGGCAAGCGCACACTTTATTTTGAGTGAGATACATCAGAAGAAAGGAGGGCTCCCATGCAGGAACTACATACGTCGGTGCGCAATCTGGTGGAATTCATTTTGCGAAGCGGCGATATTGACAATCGAAGCAGTCGTATGGTAATGGATGCGATGCTCGAAGGTGGCAAGATCCATCGCAAGATCCAGCGCAGCATGGGAGAAAACTACCAGGCAGAGGTGCCGCTTGCTCTGACGATCGAGGCCGAAGAGTATATGCTTGTCATCGAGGGACGTGCGGACGGTATTGCATATGGAGAGTTCCCGGTCCATGCGGCTTCGGATTCTGCTGTTGATCAGATGGATATTGGAAAATCATGTGATATCTTAGAAAATATGGTATACATCGACGAGATCAAAGGCGTGTACCGCAACGTGGCGACGATGGAAGAACCGGTGTATGTGCACAAAGCGCAGGCGATGTGCTATGCGTACATTTATGCATTGCAGAATCATCTGGACAAGATCGGAGTGCAGATGACATACTGCAATCTGGATACGGAAGATGTGAAATATTTTCAGGAAGTTTTTACGTGGGATGAAATTTCAGACTGGTTCGGTAAGTTGGTTGCCGAGTATCGCAAGTGGGCGGACTGGCAGATCATGTGGCGCAGAAAAAGGCAGACGAGCATTCAGGATCTGGAGTTTCCGTATCCGTACCGGGAGGGACAGCGCAAACTGGTCGGGGATGTGTACCGCACGATCCGCAGAGGAAAGAATCTTTTTATCCAGGCGCCGACAGGAGTCGGAAAAACGATCTCCACGATTTTCCCGGCGGTCAAAGCGGTCGGGGAAGAACTGGCAGATCGTATCTTTTATCTGACAGCAAAGACAATTACGGCGACCGTTGCAAAAGAGACATTTGGATTATTAAGAGAACAGGGATATCAGGCGAAGATCATCCAGCTGACTGCGAAGGAAAAATTGTGTCTGTGCGGCAGAGCAACAAAGCCTATGGAATGCAATCCGCAGAATTGTCCATACGCACAGGGGCATTTTGACCGGGTGAACGATGCGGTGTTTGAATTGCTGCAGGAATCGGATCTGTTTACGCGAGACGAAATTCTCGCACAGGCAAAGAAGCACAGGGTGTGCCCGTTTGAATTGAGTCTGGATGTGGCGACGTGGTGTGATGATATCTTGTGTGATTATAATTACGTGTTTGACCCGAATGTGTATCTGAAACGCTTTTTTCAAGATAATCCGAAGGAGAAGTATGTGTTTCTGGTGGACGAGGCGCACAATCTGGTGGATCGCAGCCGGGAGATGTACAGCGCTTCTTTATATAAGGAAGATGTTATGGCAGTCAAGAAGATCATGAAGGCACATAATCATGTGATTGCGAAGACGTTGGATAAATGCAACAAGGCGATGCTTGATTTCAAGCGTGAGTGCGAGAAATATTCGGTGTGCGAGAGTGTTGGTGTGCTGACGTTTCATCTGATGCGGCTTGTGTCGCAGTTTGAGGATTTTTTTGAGAAGCCGCGGGAATTTCCAGATAAGAAGACGGTGCTTGATTTCTATTTTGAGCTGCGGAATTTTGTCAATATTTATGATCTGGTGGATGAAAACTATGTGATCTACAATGAGTTGCAGGAGGACGGCCGGTTTATGATCAAGCTGTTCTGCGTGGACCCGTCGAAGAACCTGCAGAAATGCATCGATAAGTCGGTGTCGACGATCTTCTTTTCGGCAACGCTTCTTCCAATCAATTATTACAAAAGGCTTTTGTCCACAAAAGAAGATAATTATGCGATCTATGCGCAGAGTACGTTTGATGAAAGACAGCGATTGTTGGCATTCGGACGAGATGTAAGTACAAAGTATACGAGGCGTGGACCTGCGGAGTATGAGAAGATCGCGCGTTATATCCGTACCGCAATTCATGGGAAGGCGGGAAATTATATGGTTTTCTTTCCGTCTTATAAGATGATGCAGGATGTGTGCGATGTATTCGTGCGTGCAGAACAGCAAAGTGGTTCGTGGGGGATGATTGATATTGATTTGCCGGGAGAGCAGTGTGAGAGTGAGAAGCAGGAGAATGCTTTGACAATCCTCATGCAGCGGAGCAATATGAATGAGGCAGAGCGCGAGGAGTTTCTGCAGGCTTTTGAGCGGGATGATCAGGGAACACTGGTGGCTTTCTGTGTGATGGGCGGAATCTTCGGTGAGGGTATTGATCTCAAAAATGACCGGTTGATCGGAGCAATCATTGTCGGAACCGGACTTCCACAGATCAGCAACGAGCGTGAAATCTTAAAGCAGTATTATGACAGGCAGGGATTATCAGGCTTTGATTATGCATTCCGTTACCCGGGAATCAATAAGGTGCTGCAGGCGGCGGGACGTGTGATCCGTACACAGGAGGATCGGGGAATCATCGTTTTACTGGATGAGCGATTTCTGCAAAACGATTATGATGCACTCTACCCGAGAGAGTGGAAGAACCGTGTTGTCGGCAATGAGGGGATCATAGAGGAGAAAATTCGACAATTCTGGAAGGAAAACGAGATATAAGATAAGTATAAAAATCCCCGGAACTTGAAATGTGGTAACAAGTGTCCGGGGATTGGTGTATTCGGATTACATTTGTGCTGATCCGGCATCCGGCAGTAATTTTAAGAATTCTTCTGTAGATGCGGATACCGGCAGCGTGGTGTTGGCAGAAACCACGATCTGTCGTGGTGGCATCTTTTCCCTGGTGTTAAGGATGACAAGATCGCTGTCGTCACGCGACAAACAGAAGTCCGGAATGAACGCGATACCGAGTCCGATGCGCGCCATATCGATCAGCAGATCATTACTGCTGAGCTCCACCTGCGGAAGCAGTTCGAGCTGATGCTGTAAAAACAGATTATGTAAAAACTCACTCGTCGTGGAATTGCGGTCAAGCATCATGATCGGGTACTGTTGCAGTTTTTCGAAAGGAATCTCCTCCTGATCAAATTCAAAATAAGAAGGATTGGCGATAAACACATCCGAAAAGTTACAGACCGTCTTCTGAATATAGGCATGGTTCAGATGCGTGTTCGGAAAATTTGTCACGATCAGGTCAACTTTACGCTGGTCGAGCAGATGAACGCACTCGATGGAAGTTGCATTTGTTATCTTGATCGGCACGTTTGGGAATGCCTGATGAAACTGCTTTAAATAAGGAAGCAGAAAATAACGGCAGATCGTGTCGCTGGCCCCGATATGCAGCTGGCCGAGTCCGAGCGTTCCGGAATCAAGAAGCTGGCTTTCCCCACGGGAAATCAGATTCATCGCCGGTTCCACATGTTTGAGCAGTAATGCACCGGCCGGTGTGAGCTGTACTTTTTTCGTGCTTCGGATAAAAAGTGATTGACCGAGCTTCTTTTCGAGCGTCTTGATCGACTGGCTGACAGCGGATTGCGAGATAAAAAGCTTTTTACTTGCGTCCGAAAACGAAAGGGAGGTTGCAACATAGTAAAAAACCTTGTATAATTCATAGTTGATATCCATAGAAAACATCCTTTTCATAAGTCCTGTCGCTTTTATACGACGTTAGATTAGTACTGATACATTATATTATAAGATGTACTTATAAAGGATGCAATAAAAAGATGCAAAAATGTATCAGACAAAAGGACTTGATGTATAAGGAAAGAGGAGAGAATAATGAAAACAAAAAGTAAAATTGTGCGTTTGTGTGCGGTGGTACTCGCGGCATTTATGCTTTTGACAAGTGTCGGCGTGCCGACCGAAACATACGCAGCAACAAGCAGCCGTCCGTATTACATCATGATCAATCGTAAGCAGAATTGTGTGACGATATACAAACAGGACGACAATGGCAAGTATACCATTCCGGTAAAGGCGATGGCCTGCTCAGTCGGTGTCAACAATGCAACTCCGACCGGAACATTTACGATTTCGAACAAATATCGCTGGCATACACTGATGGGTAATGTGTACGGACAGTACTGCAGCCGAATCGTCGGCGGTGTATTGTTCCATTCCGTATATTACAGTTCTACCGATCCGAGCACGCTGTCGTACAACTCATATAATCGTCTGGGTACAGCGGCTTCGCACGGATGTGTTCGTCTGAACGTTGCGGATGCAAAATGGATCTATGATAACTGCCCGTCCGGAACGAAAGTAAAAATCTATGACGGAGATGATCCGGGACCGCTCGGAAAGCCGGCTTCGGTACGAATCAACACAAGCAGCAGTTACAGAGGATGGGATCCGACTGATCCGGATTCGAGAAATCCATGGAGCAAGATGGGCCCGACCATCAGTGGCGTGAAGAATCTAACGGTTGAGCGCCTTGCCAAGAAACCGGATCTGAAAAAAGGCATTACCGCAACGGATTACAAGGGCACATCTTTGAAAGTGAAAGTGAGCGGTAAGCTGAACATGAAGAAATCCGGTAAGTATACGCTTACGTACACGACAACGGATTCACTCAGCAGAACGACAACGGTGAAACGTGTGATTACGGTAAAAGATACGAAGAAGCCGACCGTTACGGCAAAGAAGAAGACGTTGACACTCACCGAAGAGAAGGGCAATAAGCTGACCGAAAAGAAGCTGATCACCTGGCTGAAACAGAATGTGACAGCAAAAGACAGCGGAGAGACTCTGGCAGCCAAGTACATCACTGTGAATGCGAATAAGTTGTACAAAGCAATCCAGAAGGACAAGGACGGAACCTATACGGTAAGCGTATATGCGAAGGATCTTGCAGGCAATAAGTCCAAGACCGTTACTTTCAATGTGAAGTACACCGCGCCGAAGGCAGATACGGATGATAGCAACACCGAAAATCCGGATGACAACAATACGGAGAACCCGGATGATAACCAGAATAACAGCACGGAGAATCCGGATCAGAACCAGGACAACAATACCGAGAATCCGGGTGACGGAAATACACAAAGCCCGGATGACGGATTATAAACCACAATTATATAGAACATTGAATATTTAAAAAGGGAGCTTACCTGTCTGGGTAAGCTTCCTTTTAAAATAAGCGAAATTAATAAACAACGTAAGATATATTAACTTTACTAATTCATGTGGTTGCGCTATACTAAACACAGTAATGATGAAATCACTTTGAAGGAGGACTACCTATGGGTAATGTACGCCGCGTATATGTAGAAAAGAAACCGGACTTTGCAGTAAAAGCAAAGGAGTTGAAGCATGAGATCAAGCATTATCTCGGAATCGCAGTCGAAGAAGTTCGTGTGCTGATCCGTTATGATGTGGAGAATGTGTCGGATGAGACTTATCAGAAGGCATTGCAGACTGTATTTTCTGAGCCTCCTGTTGATGATATTTATGAGGAAAATTTTGATGCCGGAAACGGAAAAGTATTCTCCGTTGAGTTCCTTCCGGGACAGTTTGATCAGAGAGCGGATTCTGCTGAGCAGTGTGTGAAGCTTTTGAACGAGGAAGAGGAGCCGGTGATCCGCAGTGCAACCACTTATGTGATCGTTGGAAGTATCTCTGACGACGAGCTTGAGGCAATCAAGAAGTACTGCATCAACCCGGTAGATTCCAGAGAGACCGGAATGGAGAAACCGCAGACACTCGTACAGGAATTTGACGATCCTGCCGATGTTGCTATTTTTGACGGCTTTATCGATATGCCGGAGGACAAGCTGAACGAACTTTATGCATCTTTGAACCTCGCTATGACATTCAAAGATTTCTTACATATCCAGAATTATTTCAAGAATGAGGAGAAACGCAATCCGTCCATGACCGAGATCCGCGTTCTCGATACCTACTGGAGTGATCACTGCCGCCACACCACATTCTCAACCGAGCTTAAGAATGTGAAGTTTGATGACGGATTCTATCAGGCACCGATCAAGAAGACTTACGAGGAGTACCTTGAGGCACATAAGGAAATGTACAAGGGACGTGACGACAAATTCGTATGTCTGATGGATCTTGCATTGCTTGCCATGAAAAAGCTGAAAGCAGAAGGAAAGCTTGATGATCAGGAAGAGTCCGATGAGATCAATGCATGTTCCATCGTTGTTCCTGTAGAGGTGGATTATTCGGAAGTGCCCCCTCGCGTCAGTGACGCTCAGCGGCAATCGCGAACAACGGATGGAGAGAATGCTTCGCATTCCGTTGTTCGGGAGGAGTGGTTAGTCAATTTCAAGAACGAGACACACAACCATCCGACAGAGATCGAGCCGTTCGGTGGCGCAGCAACCTGTCTCGGCGGTGCCATCCGTGATCCGTTATCCGGACGTACTTATGTATATCAGGCAATGCGTGTGACCGGTGCAGCCGATCCGACCGTTGCAGTCAAGGATACGATCGAAGGCAAGCTGCCACAGAAGAAGATCGTGCGCGAGGCAGCAAGAGGATACAGCTCTTACGGTAACCAGATTGGATTGTCAACCGGCTATGTAAAAGAAGTTTACCATCCGGATTACGTTGCAAAACGTATGGAGATCGGTGCTGTTATGGGTGCTGCACCAAGACGTGCCGTACAGAGACTGACATCCGATCCGGGAGACAAGATCATCCTCCTCGGCGGACGTACCGGACGTGACGGAATCGGTGGTGCGACCGGTTCATCCAAGGCACACAACACACAGTCGACTTCCGTATGCGGCGCAGAGGTACAGAAAGGTAACGCTCCGACCGAGCGTAAATTACAGCGCCTTTTCCGCAGAGAAGAAGTCAGCCATATTATTAAAAAATGTAACGATTTCGGTGCCGGCGGTGTATCTGTAGCAATCGGAGAGCTGGCAGACGGACTTCGTGTCGAACTCGATAAAGTACCGAAGAAATATGCAGGACTTGACGGAACAGAGATCGCCATCTCCGAGTCACAGGAGCGTATGGCAGTCGTTGTTGCTCCGCAGGATGTTGACCAGTTCCTCACATATGCCAGGGAAGAGAACCTTGAGGCAACCGAGGTCGCAGTCGTAACCGAAGATCCGAGACTCGTACTCGTATGGAGAGGCAGGGAGATCGTGAATATCTCCCGTGCATTCCTCGATACGAACGGCGCTCATCAGGAGGCAGACGTAGAAGTTGAGATGCCGGTTGAGAGTGACAACTTCTTCAAGAAGATGGAACTTCCGAAGGTTGCAGAGGCAGTTGAGCGGGGCGACAACAAGGCGGCATGGCTTGCAATGCTTTCCGACCTCAACGTATGTTCCCAGAAGGGTCTTGTCGAGATGTTCGACGGTTCCATCGGCGCAGGCAGCGTATACATGCCATACGGCGGACGTTATCAGCTGACCGAGACACAGAGTATGGTCGCAAAACTTCCTGTTCTCACCGGAAAATGCGATACCGTTACAATGATGTCTTACGGCTTTGATCCATATTTGTCATCATGGAGCCCATACCACGGATCTGTTTATGCGGTACTTGAATCTCTGTCCCGCATCGTGACAGCCGGTGGAGACTTCAAGAAAGTAAGATTTACATTCCAGGAGTACTTCCGCAGAATGAGCGAGGATCCAAAGCGTTGGAGCCAGCCTTTCGCAGCACTCCTCGGGGCATATGATGCACAGATCGGCTTCGGACTTCCTTCCATCGGCGGTAAGGATTCCATGTCCGGAACCTTTAATGAGATCGATGTACCTCCGACGCTTGTTTCATTCGCAGTGGATGTGGCAAGAGAGAAGGATGTCATCACACCGGAGTTAAAGAAAGCAGGAAACAAGCTTGTGCTCTTTACCATCGAGAAGAATGAGTACGATCTGCCGGTATATGAGCAGGTTATGGCACTGTATGACAAGCTCCATGAGCTGATCGGCAAGAAGAATATCGTGTCAGCTTACGCTTTGGACGGCAAGGGACTTGCAGCAGCAGTCAGCAAGATGGCTTTCGGTAACAAACTCGGTGTCACAATCGAGGACAGTGTGAGTGCAGAAGTGCTTTACGGAGCAGGTTTCGGTAACATTGCAGCTGAAGTTCCGGAAGAGTTTCTTCCTATTATAAAAGAAACAATTCCTGAGGCTGTTGTTGTCGGTGAAGTTAATGCAGATCAGACATTCCGTTACAAGGATATGAGCATCGGAATGGATGAGGCAATCGCAGCGTGGACCGGAACACTTGAGAAAGTATTCGCAACACGTGCAACCGAAGACAAGACAGAGATCAAGACCGATGTATTCGATACAAAGGAAATCTACATCTGCAAGAATAAAGTAGCAAAGCCGACCGTATTCATTCCGGTATTCCCGGGAACAAACTGTGAGTACGACAGTGCTAAGGCATTCGAGAGAGCCGGCGCGAACACGATCGTTAAGGTATTTAAGAACCTGAGCGCAGCAGATATCCGTGATTCTGTTGATGAGTTCGTCAAGGCAATCGACCAGTCACAGATCATCATGTTCCCTGGCGGATTCTCCGCAGGAGATGAGCCGGAAGGATCTGCTAAGTTCTTCGCTACCGCATTCCGCAATGCAAAGATGACCGAGGCTGTCAACAAGCTGCTCAATGAGCGCGACGGTCTGGCGCTCGGAATCTGTAACGGATTCCAGGCACTCATCAAGCTTGGCTTAGTACCGTACGGTGAGATCCGCATGCAGACAGAGGATTCACCGACACTGACCTACAACACGATCAACCGCCACATCAGCAAGATGGTATACACCAAGGTTGTAACGAACAAGTCCCCATGGCTGCAGCAGGCAGAACTTGGCAAGACTTACTGCAACCCGGCATCCCACGGCGAGGGACGTTTCGTAGCTCCGAAGGAATGGCTTGATAAGCTTTTTGCAAACGGACAGGTTGCAACACAGTATGTCAACGAAGCTGGCGTACCGACCATGGATGAAGAGTGGAATGTCAACGGATCGTATATGGCGATCGAGGGCATCTCCAGTCCGGATGGACGTGTACTTGGAAAGATGGCTCATTCCGAAAGACGTGGAGAGGCAGTAGCAATGAACATCTACGGAGAGCAGGACATGAAACTGTTCGAGTCAGGTGTGGCATACTTCAAGTAATTGAGTGCTATTATTAAATAAGAAGAAAAACAGGCGGGCATCCTGCTGACGCAGGATTGCCCGCCTGTTTCGCTGCTATCCGTCTATCGGTGAGGTTTTCTTTTGTGGGATATTTACATTGAAAATGCCAGAGTGCTATGATAGAATTTCATTAGGTGCTACCATAACGGTAGGCGGTTGACCCTCTACGGAGGGACTGTGACCCTCCGATTACATAGA
>CAVHWG010000058.1:0-4797 GCA_963639645.1 Firmicutes bacterium TM09-10
CTACGTCAATGTCGATATGCAGACCATTTCTCCGCACTAAGAGACATACCGTCTCAACATGCACCGTACTCGGGAACATGTCCACACAGCAGATTTTCTCCACGCGATACCCTCTCGCAAGGAACACCTCGAGATCCCTTGCAAGGCTCGTCGGCTTGCAGGAAATGTAGATCATATTCTCCACCCCATAGTTAATGATCTTCTCCAAAGCCTTCGGATGAATTCCGTCTCTCGGCGGATCGAGCACGATATAATCCGGACGCTCCTCGATCTGATCGAGCATCTTGAGCACATCTCCGGCAAGGAACTCGCAGTTGTCAAGATTGTTGAGGCGGGCATTCACCTTCGCAGCCTCGACGGCTTCCTCAATGATCTCCACACCTACGACCTTCTTGCTAATCGGTGCCAGCATCTGTGCGATCGTACCGGTTCCGCTGTATAAATCGTATACAATCTTGTCGTTAAGCAGATCCGCCTTATCTCCGAGAATGAATTCGCGAGCGGTAGAATATAACACTTCCGCGCCGAGCGAATTGGTCTGGAAGAAGGAAAACGGCGATATTTTAAATTTAAGTCCGAGCAATTCCTCATAAAAATAATCCTGTCCGTAGAGGATGTCCATTCCCTCATTCTTCACAACGTCCGCGACACTGTCATTTTTCGTGTGAAGGATTCCCTGAATACTTCCCTTCAAAGGCAAAGCGCGCAGGCACTCCTCCCACTCGGTCAGCATCGCTCTCTCAGCATCTGCATCCACGCTTCCCGCACAATGGCATTTACCGGACTTCTCTAAAAGATGCGCTTCAAGGGAATGCTTCTGTGCTGCGAATGTCTCCTCGTCCATGTTAAAGTCCTGTGTCGTTGTGATCAGATCGATCAGAATTTCTTCTGTTTTGACTGCCTTGCGCACGAGCAGGTGACGCAGATATCCGGTATGGCGCAGACGATGATAGAAAGTAACTTCTTTCTTTGCAAAGAAATCCAGCGTTGCAAGAAGGATCTTACGGAAATCCTCATCCACGATCTGACAGTCGAATACCGTCACAATATCATAGAAACTGCCACGCTTGTGCATGCCGAGCGCAAGCGGACCGTCCTTGTACGCATCTCCGAAGGAGAATTCCATCTTGTTGCGGTACTGCTGCACGCGCGGGCTTCCCTTGATTCCTAAGAATTCATACTCGCACGCATCGCCGATCGCATCCGCCATCATTGTGCGGACCTGGCTCTCCTTTAATTTCAACTGTTCCTCGTACGGAAGACTCTGGTAGGTACAACCGCCGCACTCTCCGAAATGCGGGCATGGACTTTCTGTCTCAAGAGATGATTTCTCCAAAGTTTCAAGAAGTCTTCCTTCCGCCTTGCCTTTTCGAACTTTGTTGACCGCAAAAGACACTTTCTGTCCGGGGATGGTATTCTTGACGATCACACGATCTCCTTCATCTGTATACACCATTCCCTTGTTTGGAAATTCCACACTCTTTACAATTCCTTCTGCAATCTGTCCCTTTTTCATTACTTTCTGTTCTCCATTCCTAGTTTGGCTCGTTGCTTCGCGTATGACCTGAAAAAACGCTCCTCGCGTTTTTCAGGTTATCACGGCAGTCGCCAAGGTCTCATGCAAGCATGGACTTTGGCTCGTTGCTTCGCGTAAATAAGGGGACTACCTTACGCAGTCCCCTTATACTCTGTCTGTTATAATCGATTACTCTTCGTCAGAAGTCTCTTCCTTCTTAGCAGCTACCGGCTCGTCATCCTCATCCTCGAAGAAATCATTATCAAAATCATCCTCGAAATCGTCCTCAAAGTCATCCAGATAATCCGGTGTAAAGAAACGATAAACCCCATAAATTGCTGCTGCAACCGCAACAACCGCACCGATAATTGCGAAAACAATCACAAATTTCGAAGGTTTCTTCTCCTCTTCTTCCTTCTTAAGTAAATTATTAAGCTTTACAGCGTTCAATACGTCGCCATCCTTAACAGACGCTAAAAGATCTTCCATCTTACTCATAGTAGGCACCTCTCCTTCTTAAGTTTTGATTTCCTTTATTATAACATATGTTTTCCCATTTTCCTATGAAAAATTATGAAAATTATATCTTTTTTAATTTCGCAAATGTGGCAAACATCTTCTTCGTTCCGACTTTGTCGAAGTCCACCGTAACCTCATAATCACGGCCTCCGGAGACAATGGATGTCACCTCTCCGTCACCGAATTTGATGTGGCGCACACGATCGCCCACACCGTAAGTCAGCCAGTTGTCCCCATCAGACACCGAACCGAAATCACGCTGATTTACCGGTTTTGTATAGACCGGCTCGACAAGCTTCTTCCTGGCAAATGTCAAACCGTAGCCCTCTCCGACTTCGGAACCGTAACCGCTTCCCCGACCGTTACTTACACTGTTGCTTCCGTAACTCGGCACGGCACGGAATGCCTTGCGCGCCTTCTGGAATGTGCTCTCCTGCACCGGCTCGTCATACGAACGCGGCTCATAGATTTCTCCTGCCAGAAGTTCCGGCGGAATTTCCTTGACAAAACGCGACACAGCCGCATACTGCGTCTGACCTCTGACCATGCGCACACGCGCCGATGTGATCGTGAGATTCTTCTTGGCACGGGTGATGCCGACATACGCAAGTCTTCGCTCCTCCTCGATCTCCGCCGATGCATTATCGCTCGTAATCGACATATAGCTTGGGAAAAGACCGTCCTCCATTCCCGCGAGATACACATTCGGGAACTCCAGTCCCTTCGCACTGTGGAGTGTCATAAGAACCACATAATCGCTGTTCTCGTCGAGACTGTCAATATCTGCGACCAAAGCCACTTCCTCCAAAAAGCCGCTGAGTGTCGGATGCTCCTCACCGTCCTCATAATCGCACGCCTTGCTGATCAATTCGTCGATATTCTCGATACGGGCCTCCGCCTCATCGGTTCCCTCCGCTTCCAGTTCATGCACATAGCCGGTTGTCTCAATAATGTCTCTTAACAGTTCCGATACCGACATGATCTCTGCCTTGGCACGCATCGACTGGATAAACAGAACGAACGGTTCCACCTTAGCTGCCGCCTTGCCGATCCCCGGAATCTCGGATGCCTTCGTCAAAGCAGTATAGAAATCCATACGGTTCGCATCCGCATAAGCACTCACACGATTGATCGTTGTCGCTCCGATTCCGCGCTTCGGAACATTGATAATACGACGCACCGCAAGATCGTCGTGTCCGTTGTCGATCGTCTTCAGGTAGCAGAGGATATCCTTGACTTCCTTTCTCGAATAGAAGTTCACACCGCCAACAATCTTGTACGGTATATTCGATGCAATAAAACGCTCCTCAAACAGACGCGACTGTGCATTCGTCCGGTACAATACCGCACAATCCTTGTACTGGTATACACCGTTTCGCACCTGCCGTGCAATATCGCGAGCAACGTAATCCGCTTCCTCCTGCGCGGTATCAAGCTGCTCAAAGTTGATCTTGTCTCCCTGTCCGTTGTCCGTCCACAGACTCTTTGCCTTACGTCCGACATTGTTGGCGATCACGCTGTTCGCCGCATCGAGGATATTCTGCGTGCTTCGATAATTCTGCTCGAGTTTGATCACTTTGGCATCCGCAAAATGCTTCTCGAAATTTAAAATATTATAAATATTCGCACCGCGGAACTTGTAGATCGACTGATCATCATCACCGACCACACACAGATTCTTGTACTTCATAGCAAGCAGACGAATCAGCTCAAACTGCGCCGTATTCGTATCCTGATACTCGTCCACCATGATATAGCGGAAACGCTCCTGATAGGAATTGAGCACTTCGCCATCCAGCTTGAACAGTTCCACCGTCTTCATGATCAGATCGTCAAAATCCAAAGCATTATTCTGGCGCAATGCCTGCTGATACTCGCGGTACACCTGTGCCTGACGGCGCTTCGTGTAATCCCCCGCCGCACGCGTCTCAAATTCGATCGGATCGACAAGTTCGTCCTTCGCCGATGAGATCACAGACAAAAACATTCTTTCTTTATATAATTTGGTATCGATCTCCAGCCTCTTACAGATATCCTTCATCAGAGTCTTCTGATCATCCGCATCGTAGATCGTAAAATTCGTATCATACCCCAGACGGTCAATGTATCTGCGCAGAATGCGCACACAGGTCGAGTGGAACGTCGATACCCAGATACTCTCCGATCCGTATCCGACCATCGCATCGATTCGCTCGCGCATCTCGCCTGCCGCTTTATTCGTAAAGGTGATCGCCATAATATTGTATGGATTAACGCCCATCTCATCGATCAGATAGGCAGTCCTGTGTGTCAGTACACGTGTCTTGCCGGAACCTGCTCCGGCAAGGATCAGTAAAGGTCCTTCCGTTGTCTGTACAGCTTCTCTCTGCTGCTCGTTCAGTGAATCAAGTAAACTCATCCGTTGCTCCATTCTCGTAACAATTTTTCAGTATCATATCACCAGGTAAAACTTATAGTGATACATCAGCATGCCTCATTATAACACACCCGCTCCAAATAGAGAACATACATTCTGCTTTTTTCTAAAAAATTTCATTCAAAAACACCTTGTCATCTAGTTTTGAATACTATATAATGTGATACGAGGTGAGCTTAATGGGAAACGATGTCAAGACATTCCTTGAAGAATTACAAAAGAAATTAAAATCCATCGATTATATCAAGACCGAAGACATTCCGAATATCGGTTTATATATGGATCAGGTCACAACGTTTATGGACGAGCAGCTTGAAGCCTGCAAGCGTCACGATGACGACAAGAT
>CAVHWG010000059.1:0-6342 GCA_963639645.1 Firmicutes bacterium TM09-10
GCCCGCGGAGACCTTCGTTGCCGCAATCTTAACGATGCCGTCACGAAAATGTTTCTGCTCTCTGGAGGATACCGTAATGCCTACATACGGCAGGAAAATGCGATATGCACATAGAATCTGGCAAAGCTGCTTTTCATGCACATCGAGCGGATTGATCTTGTCGTTGTTGATGATCGGGCGAAGTCTCGGGCACGACAGCGAATACTCCGCATACGGATATTTTCTCTGTAAATAATACACATGAAGCGCGGAAGCCAATGCATCCTTATGGAAATCGGACAGACCGAGCAGTGCCGAGAATCCAACGCCACGCATACCGCCCATGAGCGCACGCTCCTGCGCCTCAAAACGATACGGGAAAATGCGCTTGTGTCCCATCAGATGCAGCGTCTCGTACTTATCCGAATCGTAGGTCTCCTGGAATACCGTCACATAATCCGCACCGCACTCATGCAGATAGCAGTACTCGTCGCTGTTGACCGGATAGATCTCCAATCCGACATTGCGGAAATATTTCTGTGCAAGCTTACATGCCTCACCGATGTATTTCACGTCGCTCTGCGCGCGGCTCTCGCCGGTCAACATCAAAATCTCCTCGATACCGGAATCCGCGATGACTTTCATCTCATGCTCGATTTCCTCGAAAGTAAGCTTTTTCCTGTGAATATCATTGTAACAGTTGAATCCGCAGTAAACGCAGTAATTTTCACAGTAGTTTGCGATATAGAGCGGCGTAAACAGATAGACTGTATTTCCGAAATGTTTGCTCGTCTCGATCTTCGCGCGCTGCGCCATCCGCTCGAGAAACGGCAAAGCTGCCGGCGACAAAAGCGCCTTAAAGTCTTCCACCGTACACGTCTCATGCTCCAATGCAGTCTGCACGTCTTTGGCGGTGTATTTTTCATAATCGTAGGCGTTCATCTGCGCGAGCACCTTGTCCATAATATCGGAATCGATGCGTTCCATACCCTCCATGTATTCCATATGATTGGTGCGGCTTGCCGGATCGGTCTCAAGTTTATGCTTGTGCTCCAAAGCCGCCTCGCTCAATTTATCGGAATCGATAAAAAACTGATTTTCTGCCATTGTCGTCCACCTCTAATCTCTTAAAAATCCGGTCAGCGGGTCCGATGCTGCCGCGCCACGCTCGAGCACACGTCCGAGACCTGCAAGGTATGCGCTTCTTCCGGCTTCAATCGCATTCTTGAATGCGCCTGCCATCATCGGAACGTCACCGGCTGTGGCGATCGCAGTGTTTGCCATCACTGCGGCTGCTCCCATCTCCATCGCCTCGCAAGCCTGCGAAGGGCGTCCGATTCCGGCATCCACGATGATCGGAAGGTCGATCTCATCGATCAGGATCTGAATGAATTCTTTTGTCGCAAGTCCCTTGTTGGATCCGATCGGGGAAGCGAGCGGCATAACCGCTGCGGCTCCCGCATTGACCAAATCTCTTGCGGTATACAGATCCGGGTACATATATGGAAGTACGACAAAGCCCTCATTTGCCAGCATCTCGGTCGCTTTGACCGTCTCCACATTATCCGGAAGCAGATATTTGCTGTCCTTCATGATCTCAACTTTCACAAAATCGCCGCATCCAAGCTCTCTTGCCATACGCGCGATCCTTACCGCCTCCTTTGCATCTCTTGCGCCGGATGTATTCGGAAGAAGGGTGACTCCCTCCGGGATAAAATCAAGAATGTTCTCTTTCTTCTTGGTATTCGTTCTTCTGACTGCAAGCGTGATGATCTGTGCGCCTGCATTCTCCACTGCTGCCTTGATCAGTTCCATGGAATATTTTCCCGATCCTAAAATAAAGCGGGAAGAAAATTCTTTGCCACCTAGTGTAAATGTGTCTTTTGCCATTGCTTTTGTCCTCTCTTTTTCTTATCTATTCGTTAACAGGCGCCGCCGCCCATAAACTGCACGATCTCAACAACGTCTCCGTCTTTTAGCATATGCTCCCCGTAGTCTTCCTTGTGCACGATCTCCTCATTGCACTCCACCACGAATGTTCCCGGCTCGTAGTCACTTGCATCCAGGTATGCTTTCAGCGTCTGCCCCGCTACGTCGATGTCTTTCCCATTGATATGTACCATATTGCCCTCCTTTTGTGTTGATTCAATAAGCGATTGCGAATGTCATACGGCAGTGTGCTCCCAAAGGGATGGCTTCTAATGCGGACACGATTTTAGACAGAATCGCATTAGAAGCCGTCCCGGGGAAGCTGCTGCCATATTGCATTCGCAATCGCTTATTTTCATAAAATAAAAGAGGCCACACGAAGTAAGCTACACCCGCGGTGGTGTACCCCTTCGTGTGACCTAAGTCTCACTCTATGGTTCCATTATTCGGAACATTTGTACTTTATCACATCAAGGCGTGAAAAGCAACCCTTTTACAGTTCTTCCTCCGTCATATCCTTCTCGCGGTTAAAGGCATCGTAGATACACGGAATGACAACCAGTGTCAGAAGTGTACCATATACGAGACCTCCGATGATCGTGATCGCCATCGGGCGCATCATCTCGGAGCCTTCGCCGATTCCGATCGCGGAAGTTGACATTGCAAGAATCGTGGTGAGTGCCGTCATCAGGATCGGGCGGAGTCGTGTCTTGCCCGCATCGATGATTGCCTCTTTCTTTGACGTTCCCTCACTTCTCGCCTGATTGATGTAATCGATGAGCACGATACCGTTGTTTACGATCAGTCCGGCAAGCATGATAAATCCGAGCATGGACGTAACGCTGACTTCCTGTCCGCTGATAAACAGCGCGATAAATCCACCGGTAAATGCAAGCGGAATCGAGAACATGATGATAAACGGCGATACCAGTGACTGGAACTGTACGACCATGATCAGATAGATAAAGATTACCGCGAGCACAAGCATGAGAACAAGCTGACTCATCGACTCGCTGATCGTCTCATCCTCACCGGTCATCTCGATCGAATAGCCGTCCGGAATACCGAGCTTATCAATGCCTTTTTGCAGTTCGTTACTGATCAGAGTGACATTGTGATCCTCATCTACATTGCAGGAAACCGTCAGATATCGCGACTGCGCATCACGGCTGATCGTGCTGAGCGTCGTGGTATTCTCCATGGTTGCAATCTTGGTCAGAGGAATCTCTTTCTCCTTGCCATTCTTGTTTGTATAAGTAAATTTCAGATTCTTAATATCATCAAGTGTGGTATCCTGCTGATCCTCAGTCTGTAAGTAGACCTTATAATCCTTGATGTCCGTTGAGATGGTCGTCACACTGCTGCTGTCCGCCATCTTTGCAGCAACAAGCTGATAAACCTGTGCAACGGTGTAGCCGTATTTTGCGGCTTTCTCCTTGTCGACCGTGATCGTGAGCTGCGGTGTCGCATCATCGAGTCCGTCGTCCACATCCACCGTTCCCTTCGTATCTTCCATCAGCGATGCGACTTCCGTTGCCAGACTCTGCAAGGTGTCGATATCGTTACCCTTGATACGAACCGAGATTCCCTGACCGAAAAAGGCAGAGTAATCCATCGAGGAGGAGTCACAGGTGACATCGCAGTCCATGTCCTTCGTGCGATCAAGAATCTCCTGCGATACCGCATCGTTGCTGACATTCGAGTTCTCGTCAAGAAGCACATACATCGTCACCGAATCGCTTCCGCCACCCATCAGGCTCATGGTCGAGCTGCCGCCGATACTTGCACCGATCGTGTCAATGCCCTCAATATCTGAGATCCTGTCGATCACCTCATTGGATGCATCCTTTAATTCATCAAATGTTAAGTTCTCGCCGTCCTTTGCTGCGATCGACACGGAAATCTGATTCGTCTCCATATCCATATCCATGAAGTTCATACCCTTTGACAGGCTGAGCGCCGCGCTTCCCACGAGGAGCACAACCGCCACGATAAATACGATCGGTTTAAAACGCAGACAGCCCGCAAGAAATCGTCCGTACGCATCCCTCATCGCATCGAACCACGGATGACGGATCTCTCTTGTCTTCTTTAACGTCACGGATGCCATCGCCGGAACGAAAGTGAGCGCAACGACAAGGCTGGCAACGAGCGTGTAGGCGATCGTCAGAGCCAGATCCACGAAAAGCTGACGTGTGATGCCTTCCGTAAAGATGATTGGCGCGTAAACGCTGACGGTTGTCAGGGTGGAAGCAATGATTGCTCCGGTCACCTGACTTGCGCCCTGTACCGCTGCTTTTTTGATTGAATAACCCTCGTGGCGCAGGCGGTAGATATTCTCGATCACGACGATCGAGTTATCCACGAGCATTCCGATTCCGAGAAGAAGTCCCGACATCGAAATAATGTTCATCGTAATTCCGGTGAAGTACATCAGTACCACCGCTGTAACAACCGAAAGCGGAATCGCACATGTGATCACGATCGTCGGTTTGATATCTTTTAAGAACAAAAGCAGCACGATGATGGCAAGGATCGCGCCCCAGATCATATTCTGCATTACGCTTTTTACGATCATATCAATGTAGATTCCCTGATTCATCAGTACCGTCAGATTGAGATTGCTGTCCGCCTTCTCCAGCTGGTCGAACTTATCCAGAATGCGGTCCGTAACCTCGCCGGTCGAATATCCGGTCTGCTTCTCGATGGAGAGTGTGACCGCCGGGTTTCCATTGACGACGGCATAAGTCTCATCGGAATTATCCGTCATCTCAACGTCTGCCACATCGCTCAGACGGATTGGGTCGATGCCGTCCATATTCAGATCCATCAGAACCAGATCCTTGAGATCTTCCTCGCTCTTGACCGCCTCGCCGACACGGACAAGATACTGGGTATCTCCGTCCATCGCATAACCTGCCGGCATGTCAAAGTTCTGCGCCGTAAACAGGCTCGATAACGTATCCTTCGTCAGAATATTGTTCAGATCTGCCGAATCGTATGCAGACTCCTTCGCATCATCGAGATTGCTCTGCGCCGCCTCAAGAGACGATGCAGCATTCGATAACTCTGCGGAACTTGAACTCATCTGCAGCGCAGCAAGTGCTGCATTGACATTTAAAGTATCCATCGCCGTCGAAAGCGATACCTTGCCCTCCTGCACCTTTTCGAGCGCACTCTCGATCGTCTTGATTCCGGTATTTACTTTGGTTAATGTTGCCGATACGGTCGCTGCCGCGGTCGGCAGATCCTCGTATGTATTGACTGTAATGCCAAGTGCACTAAGACTGGAGAACTGCTCCTTGATTGCTTTATTAAATGCTTCGATCTGCTGCTGCATTTCCGGAAGCTGTGCCGCATCCGGATTGTCTTTGAGCACGGTTGTGATACTCGTATAGGCATCTGCCGACATAACAGTATTGATTCCATTCTGAATCTTTGTCAGAGACTTCTGCTGCTTCTGTAAATCCTTCAACTGCTTCTGCAGATCTTCTTCGGTCTTATACAGCTCGTCGCGTTTTTCCATGGTCTCATTGAGCGCATCAGAAAGCTGATCCTGTCCGGATGTCAGTGACTCCTTGCCGCTCTCCACCTTGGCACTCGAATCATCGATCTTCTTCTGCGCATCGGTGAACTGCTTGTCAATGCTTTTCTTGATCTTCTTATTTAAAGCATCGATCTTGTCCTGATTCATTGTGACTTGAATGCTCTCCTCGATCTGTCCGGTCGTCGAAACAGATGCCACACCCTCAAGACTCTCAAGGCTCGGCACGAGATCATTCTCTACATAATCTGAAATTTCCGAAGCACTCATGCCGTCCACATCGACCGCTGCCGCGATAACCGGAAGCATATCCGGATTGATTTTCATGATCATCGGTGTTCCGACCGAATCGCTCCACTGTCCGGAGATCTGGTCTAAGCTCTGCTGGATCTCGATCACAACCGAATCCATATTCGCATTCTGCTCATACTCGAGCGTTACGATGGAATAACTGTTGTAAGAGATGGAGCTGACATTCTTAATGTTCGAGGTTGTCGCCATCGCCGCCTCGATCGGCGCGGTAACCTCACTCTCCACTTTCTCCGGGCTTGCCCCCATGTCTGTCGTGATGACCAGCGCATACTGAAAGCTCATGTCCGGCAACAGATCCGTTGTCATCTTCATCAGCGAGACAACACCGAGCACAATCGCCAGTATAACGCCCACCAGCACGGTGTACGGTCGCTTGACACTATACTTCGATATCATAAAATTCGATTCCTCCTGTTCGTTTTGCCACATTTTGGCCAATTATTTTTATTATAACTACAGCGGGGGGTTATTTACAAGTTGATGTGACAATACTTAATTTTTATTTTAGATTAGAGACTTCACAAAATAAAGTGTGCGCTCGTCGCACACTTTCGCGCGCGAGCGGTATGCTCAGCATA
>CAVHWG010000060.1:0-9285 GCA_963639645.1 Firmicutes bacterium TM09-10
GAGGAACAATGATTAATTCGAAAGCAGAGGCATTGGGAATCATTTTCCCGAACAGCTATGACTTACTTGTCCCGGAACTTGTAACGGAGCGTCTGATGGCTTCGATTCCGTTTGCAAGCAGATACCGCATGTGCGATTTTATGATTTCAAGTATGGTACACTGCGGAATTGACAATATTTCGATTCTTGTGCGCAAAAATTATCATTCTCTGATGGATCATCTCGGAAGCGGAAGAGAGTGGGATCTAACCAGAAAAAACGGTGGACTTAATATTGTGCCGCCTTATGCACAGAAACAGGTGAAAGTGTATGAAGGCCGCATTGAGGCACTGGAGAGTATCCACGGATACTTAAAGAAACAGACCGAAAAATATGTCATCATGACCGATTCCAACATTGCGGTCAACTTTGATTTTAACGATCTGCTGCATGCACATATGGCAAGCGGTGCAGATGCGACGGTCGTATACCGCAAGCAGGAGATTCCGGAGCCGCTTCTGCGCAAGAGCACGGAGACGGTTGATATGTATTATGCGTTGGGAATCAACGGGGATCATGTCAGCAAGATCTATGTGAATCCGACGGAAAAGGGCGAGATGAATTTCTGCATGAACATCTATGTGATGGAGCGCGAGCTTCTTATGCGTATGATCGACGAGGCGTATGTACACGGATATACGAATTTTGTCCGCGATATTTTGGAGCGCCAGATCGAGCATCTTGATGTCAGAGGCTATTGCTACGATGGATATGTGGCACAGATCTATGATATGAAGAGCTATTTCGAGGAGAATATGAGACTGTTGCAGGATGAGAACCTGAATGCGTTATTCTCCGGAAATCAGATCTACACGAAGATCCGTGATGATAATCCGACGCGATACATTAATGGTTCGAAAGCCAAGAATGTGATGGTTGCGGACGGTTGTGTGATCGAAGGTGAAGTGGAGAACAGTATTCTGTTCCGTGGCGTTCATATCGGCAAAGGTGCGAAAGTCAAGAACTGTGTTCTGATGCAGGATTCGGTTGTGGAGGATAATGCAAGTGTGGAATATGTGATCACGGATAAGAATGTAACGATCACCGAGGGCAAGTCGTTGTCCGGTAATGATTCTTTCCAGGTATTTGTCGCAAAGGGACAGACGGTTTGATCTACAAATGAAATTATGACTTTGCAAATAGTAGAGAGTCTGTTATAATATATTGAGAAAATGACTGAGGAGGCATTGTAAGATGGCTGATAACAGAAAAACATTTAAGATAAAATCAGACCAGGTTGGCGATGTGCGTATTGCAGACGAAGTTGTTGCCATTATTGCCGGTCTTGCGACAACAGAAGTAGAGGGTGTCAGCTCGATGGCTGGCAATATTACGAATGAGATCGTCAGCAAGCTTGGAATGAAGAATCTTTCCAAGGGAATCCTTGTGGAAGTGGTGGATGACGAAGTGAAAGTTGATGTCGCTATCAATATTGCATATGGCTATAGTATTCCGGATGTGTCTGCCAAGGTACAGGACAAGGTTAAGTCAGCAATTGAGAATATGACAGGCTTAACAGTTGCTGTTGTCAATGTTCGTATTGCAAGCGTTGATATGGCGGGCGACGAATAAGAACGGTATTTAGATGATCATAAGGATACCACGAGCGGCGAGTGATGATCGTGAGCGATGCTTACGGTGTAAGAAGGGATGTCCAGAGGTGGACATCCTTTCTTGAATCATAGGAGATTTCTTTCTGTGATTCAAAAACACTCTGCGGGGATGGTTGAGGAGAGAGAATGACAAGAAGAGAATTAAGAGAAAACATTTTCAAGATGCTGTTTCGTGTGGAGTTCCACAAAGCGGAGGAAATCCCGGAGCAGTTTGCTTTGTTCGAGGAGGAGATCGCAAATTTAAGTGATGAGGATCGCACTTATCTGACCGGCAAATGCAATGATATTTTTTCTAAGGTAGAGGAACTCGATGCTGCGATCAATGAAGTATCGGAAGGATGGAAGACGAGCCGTATGGGCAAGGTGGATCTTACGCTGATACGTCTGGCTGTATATGAGATCCGTTATGAGGAGAGTATTCCGACAAAGGTTTCAATCAATGAGGCTGTTGAACTGGCGAAAAAATACGGTAATGACGGAACACCTGCTTTTGTCAATGGAGTTCTCGCTAAATTCGCATGACAAAGAATGTATATTCGGTAGGACAGGTTAACAATTATATCAAGAATATGTTTGCACAGGATTTTATGCTTCACCATATCAGCATTCGCGGTGAGGTGTCGAATTGCAAATACCATTCGAGTGGACATATTTACTTTACGGTCAAAGATGATACCGGAACGATGAGTGCCATCATGTTTGCGGGAAATCGTAAGGGTCTTACTTTCCCGATGAAGGAAGGCGACAAGGTGGTCGTGACCGGATCTGTGGAGGTCTATGAGAGAGACGGGCGCTACCAGATTTATGCCAGAACAATTGAACTGGACGGGGCAGGAAATCTGTACTTAAAGTTTGAGGCGTTAAAGAAAGAACTCGAAGAGATGGGGATGTTTGCGCCGGAGTATAAGCAGCCGATTCCGAAGTATGCGAAGACGATCGGAATCGTGACGGCACCGACCGGAGCTGCGATTCAGGATATCCGCAACATTTCTGCAAGAAGAAATCCGTATGTGCAATTAATTTTATATCCTTCGCTCGTACAGGGAGAGGGAGCGGCAAGTTCCATTGTCAATGGAATCCATGCTATGGAACGTCTTGGCGTCGATGTCATTATTGTCGGACGAGGTGGAGGATCCATCGAAGATCTATGGGCATTTAATGAAGAAATCGTTGCCAGGGCTATTTTTGATTGTCCGATTCCTGTTATTTCCGCGGTGGGGCATCAGACAGATTGGACGATCGTTGATTACGTTGCGGATCTGCGTGCACCGACACCTTCTGCGGCAGCGGAACTGGCGGTATATGATTTCAGACAGACGATGGAGCAGCTTATGGCAGCCCGCCAGCAGCTTCGAAGGGAATTGGAACGCAAGGTTTCTGTGATAAGAACGCGTCTTGAACATGATCGGATTCGCCTGAAGTATTTAAGCCCGATGAACCGGCTGAATGAGAACCGGCGCAGAGTGGCGGACTATGAAGAGAAGTTGAGCGGACATATGCAGAATCTGATTCGGGAGAGACAACATACATTGTCGCTTCTTGCGGGCAATCTGGATGCGCACTCGCCGGCAAAAAAATTAAGCGGTGGTTATGCGTTTGTATCGCAGTCTGACGGAATGGGACTTAAAAGTGTACGTCAGGTGACGGAGGGCGATGATGTGACGATTCATCTGTTGGACGGGCAAATGAAAGCGAAAGTGAGCAGGGTTACGGAATATGGAACAGAATGAAGAAAAGAAAGAATTAGGACTGGAAGAGCGTTTCGCAGCCATCGAATCTATTCTGGATCAGATGGAGGATGAGCATGTGACGCTGGATGAGTCATTTGAATTATATAAAAAAGGCATGGAACAGATGAAGGCTGCAAATCAGGAGCTTGACAGGATCGAGAAGGCCATGCTTGTTATGAATGAATCCGGTGAGTTGGAGGAATTTTAATGAATATTTCGGAAGAGATTGCAAAGAGAGCTTCAGATATTGAGAATCGAATCGGGCGTTTTCTGCCGGAAAAATATGAATATCAGAAGACGATCGTTGACGCGATGTCTTACAGTGTGCGTGCGGGAGGTAAGCGTCTCCGCCCGATGCTGATGGAAGCATCTTACCAGATGTTTGGTGGGGAAGGCGAGGATATTGAAGCTTTTATGGCGGCAATCGAGATGATCCACACATATTCACTGGTGCATGATGATCTGCCGGCGATGGACAATGACCTGTACCGCAGAGGCAAGAAGACGACACATGCGGTATATGGTGAGGCGATGGGGGTCCTTGCAGGTGATGCGCTGCTTAATTATGCGTTTGAAACGGTAGCGGATGCGTTGGTACGAAATAGCGGTGACACACGGATGGCAAAGGCATTTGCCGTATTGGCGAAGAAAGCCGGTATCTATGGTATGATCGGCGGTCAGGTTGTCGACGTGGAGAGTGAGAAGAAGGGACAGCAAATTGATCGGGACTGTCTTGATTTTATTTATCGTTTGAAGACCGGAGCACTCATTGAGGCTTCTCTGATGATCGGCGCAATCCTTGCGGGAGCATCGGATGAGGATGTCACACGGATGGAGGCAGCCGGAACAAAGCTTGGACTTGCGTTTCAGATCCAGGACGATATTTTGGATGTCACAAGTTCGCTTGAAGTGCTCGGTAAACCGATCGGAAGTGATGAGAAAAACGGAAAGGCAACGTACGTTGCGTTTGAAGGCATTGAAAAATCACAAAAAGAGGTGGAACGGCTGTCGGAAGAGGCGGTTGCGATACTGGATGGATTTAAGAGAGACCATACATTCCTGCGCGAATTGTTTTTGTATCTGATACACAGGGATCGTTAAATGGTGTGAGGTTGGAATGGTTTTAGATCAGATAAAGGATGTCGGTGACATCAAAAAACTGAATGAGGAAGAAATTGAATTACTGCGCGTGGAAATCCGCCAGTTCCTTGTGGAGAGTATTGCCAAAACAGGTGGTCATCTTGCGTCCAACCTTGGTGTGGTGGAGCTCACGATGGCTCTGCATCTGTCGTTTGATCCTACGGTGGATAAGATCATCTGGGATGTGGGACACCAGTCGTACACACACAAGATTCTTACCGGGCGCAAGGAGGGATTTGCGGATCTGCGGGAATATGGTGGAATGAGCGGCTTTCCAAACACAAAAGAGAGCGTGACGGACAGTTTTAACACCGGGCACAGTTCCACATCGATCTCCGTGGGACTTGGTCTTGCGGAGGCAAGACAGATTATGGGGGAACATTATCATGTCGTATCTGTGATCGGAGACGGTGCTTTAACCGGAGGGATGGCGTTTGAGGCACTCAACAATGCCTCGCGTTTGAAGAGTAATTATATTATTGTGTTAAATGATAACCAGATGTCGATTTCGGAGAATGTAGGTGGTTTGAACCGCTATCTGAGCAATTTCCGTACGGCAGATGCATACATGGATTTAAAGGATGGCGTCATCCAGTCGCTCAGTAAAATCCCGGTATACGGAGAGCGCATGGTAAAAAAGATTCGTAATGCCAAAAGCGGAATCAAGCAGCTTTTTGTTCCGGGCATGTTTTTCGAGGAGATGGGCGTGATGTATCTCGGCCCTGTGGACGGAAGTGATATTAAACAGATGCGCAAGGTGTTCGGAGAGGCAAAACGTGTGCGCGGCCCGGTAATCGTGCATGTGCTTACGCACAAAGGCGAGGGATACGGTCCGGCGGAACGGCATCCGGCACGTTTTCATGGAACGGCTCCGTTTGATATTGAGACAGGAGTTCCGCTCAGTAAACAGAGTAAGGCACATTACACGGATGTGTTTTCTACGGTTATGAAGAAGATGGGAGAACGGGAACCGAAACTGGTTGCGATCACGGCGGCCATGGAGATGGGAACAGGATTGAAACGATTTCATAACCTGTATCCGGAACGTTTTTTTGATGTAGGAATTGCGGAGGAACATGCGGTTACGTTCGCGGCCGGTATGGCAAAGGCGGGATTAAAGCCGGTATTTGCGGTATATTCGTCTTTTCTGCAGCGTGCTTACGATCAGATACTGCATGATGTGTGTCTGCAGAATCTTCCGGTCATTTTTGCAATCGACCGTGCCGGGCTTGTCGGCAAAGACGGTGCAACGCATCAGGGAATCTATGATCTGTCCTATCTGTCATCGATTCCGAATCTTACGATCATGGCACCGAAGAACAAGTGGGAACTTTCCGATATGTTAAAGTTTGCGATCGCGGCGGATTATCCGGTTGCAATCCGTTATCCGAGAGGCAATGCATGTGATCTCTGGAAAGAAAAACGTGCGCCGATCGTACGGGGTGAGTCGGAAATTCTGTGCGAAGGCAGGGATGTGGTGTTTTTTGCAATCGGAACAATGGTAGAGATCGCCTGGACGGTTATGGAAAAACTTGCCGCAAGAGGAATTGAGGCAGCCGTGGTAAATGCCCGTTTTATGATGCCGCTCGATGAGAAGGCGATTCTGTCTGCGGCACATAACTATCCGCTCATCGTTACGATGGAGGAAAATATTGCAAGCGGCGGATTGGGAGAGCATGTTGCGGCGTTGCTGGAGGAGCATAGATCGAATGTGCGGTTTCTTCCGGTTGCAATCGAGAACCGTTTTGTAGAGCATGGAGACGTGGATACGCTTCGCAAAGTTTTGAAAATTGATGCGGATACGATAACCGAGAGAATATGTGAGGAATTATGAAAGAACGCTTAGATGTATTATTGGTAAATCGTGGTCTGGCCCCTTCGAGAGAGAAGGCCAAGACGATGATCATGGAAGGCAATGTATTTGTTAATAATAACCGTGAGGACAAGGCTGGAAGTACATTTCCGGATGACTGTCAGATTGAGATCCACGGAAATACGCTCAAGTATGTGAGCCGTGGCGGATTAAAATTAGAGAAGGCGATGACGCATTTTGACATTACATTGGATGGCAAGGTGTGTATGGACATCGGAGCATCGACCGGCGGATTTACGGACTGTATGTTACAGAACGGAGCCAGCAAGGTTTATTCAGTGGATGTCGGATACGGACAGTTTGCATGGAAACTTCGTCAGGATGAACGTGTTGTCTGTATGGAGAAAACCAATATTCGTTATGTGACACCGGAGGATATCGATGATGCACTTGATTTTGCATCGGTCGATGTATCGTTCATTTCACTTACAAAGGTGCTCGGACCTGCTTACGCGTTACTTAAGGAACACGGACAGATGGTGTGCCTGATCAAGCCGCAGTTTGAAGCGGGACGCGAGAAAGTAGGCAAAAAAGGTGTTGTTCGTGACAAAGCAGTGCATGAGGAAGTTATTGAGAAAGTGATCGCTTTTGCGTTGGAAACCGGATTTGCCGTACATAATCTGGAATATTCACCGATCAAGGGACCGGAAGGAAATATTGAGTATCTGGTTCATATAGAAAAGGATGCGAATGCGGTTATGGATGCGAACGTAGACGTTCATGCGGTTGTGGAAGCAGCACACGGGGAGTTGGATAAATAAAATGCGCAATTTTCGATTGATTACGAATGCATATAAAGATAAGGATCTGCGTCTGTCACATCGTATTGTGTCCTATATTGAGGATAAGGATGGCAGAGCAGGTATCAGTGTCAGCAATATAGAAGGTATGGTTGCAGAGGATTTCCCGCTTTCGGAGATTCCGGAAGATACGGAGTGCATGATCGTGCTTGGAGGGGACGGAACTTTGATCCGTGCTGCAACGAAAGTAGAATCGCTTGGCATTCCACTGATCGGGGTGAACCTCGGTACACTTGGTTATCTGTGTGAGCTCGAGGAGACGACTGTATTTGAGGCGATCGATCGACTGATGGCGGATAATTATACTTTAGAAGAGCGAATTATGCTGACAGCGCAGTTAGAGGGCAGTGAGCGCAGACAGTTGGCACTGAATGATATTGTTATTCACTGGGCGGGAGATCTGTCGATGCTGCAGCTAGGTGTGTATGTAAACGGTAACTTCCTGACCACCTATCACGCGGACGGAATTATCGTTGCAACACCGACCGGATCGACCGGATACAATCTGTCTGCAGGCGGTCCAATCGTGGATCCGAAGTCGAAGATGCTTCTTTTAACACCAATCAATGCACATGATCTCAACGGGCAGAGCATTGTGCTCAGCGCGGATGATGTGGTCGAGATTGAGATGGGAAGCAGACGTTTTCAACAGGATGAGAAGGCGTGTGTCAGCTTTGATGGTGATACAACGGTTCATTTGAAGGTTGGAGACCGTATCCGGGTGGCCAGAGGAGACAGCGTGATTCAGATCTGTAAGCTGAATAATCAGAGTTTTCTTGAAATACTTCGTAAAAAGATGCAAAGATAGGAGAGGGACTATGAAGACGAGAAGACAGGCGAAAATACTCGAACTCATTCAACAGAATAATGTGGAGACGCAGGAGGAACTCTCTGCATATCTGGAGCGCGAAGGGTATCAGGTTACGCAGGCGACGGTATCGAGAGATATTCGTGAGTTGAAGCTGACAAAGATCGCAACCGATAACGGAAGGCAGAAATACGCGGTGATCGCGGATTCCGACACTGGAATGCTGGAAAAATATGCACGCGTTTTGCGGGAAGGCTATGTTTCCATGGATATTGCCCAGAACATTCTTGTGATCAAGACGGTATCCGGTATGGCAAGCGCTGTATGTGCTGCAATCGATGCGATGAAGATGAATGAAGTTGTGGGATCGATCGCCGGAGATGATACATTGATCTGCATTATCCGGACGAATGACGATGCGGTTAAGACGATGAAAAAACTTCGCAAAATTGTAGAATAAAGAAAACATATGCATACTTTGGGAGAGTAGAAGGAGAATATATGTTACAAAATCTGCATGTGAAGAATCTGGCTCTTATTAACGAGACGGAAGTGGAATTTAAAGAAGGACTTAATATTTTATCCGGTGAGACCGGTGCAGGTAAGTCGATCATTATCGGTTCGATCAATCTCGCACTTGGTGAAAAGGTGCAGAAAGAGATGCTGCGTGATAATGCGGATTCTGCATTGGTTGAGCTTGTGTTTTATGTGGAGGATTCGACCGCACTTGAAGCAATCCGGGCGCTGGATATTGAGGTGGAAGATGAAACGGTAATCCTGAGTCGCAAAATTACATCGGGACGTGCGATTGCAAGAATTAACGGTGAGGCGGTATCTGCTTCAAAAATGAAGGAAGTTGCCTCTCTTCTGATCGATATACATGGTCAGCATGAACACCAATCATTGTTATCGAAAAGAAAGCACCTTGAAATATTGGATCTGTTTGCAAAAATAGCTTTGGAGGATCGAAAAGAGCGACTTGCTTCCTGCTACCGTGAGTACCGCAAGCTGCAGGAGGAATTTGAACATTCGGATTCGAATGCGGAGGAGCGTGCGCGTGAATTGTCGTTTCTGGAGTACGAAGTGCAGGAGATCGAAGATGCCGGTCTGACATCTGGTGAGGATGAAGAACTCGAAGAACAGTTCCGAAAATACTCCAATGGAAAGAAAATACTTGATGCAATCGGAGCTGCATATGCAGCAACATCTGATGATGATGAGAGTGCATCGGAGCGCGTCAGCAGAGCACTTCGGGAGTTAAGCGGTGTGTCCCAGTATGATA
>CAVHWG010000061.1:0-5118 GCA_963639645.1 Firmicutes bacterium TM09-10
TTCAATGACCGCTTCTTCCATGTTTTAGACATCGGATCCATACTTATTTTTCGAAACAAATAGGAAACTGCTTCGGAGTTCCATTGTGTCTGCGAATAGCGCAAACGAAACAACTCGTTGTTGTCTATCCGAAATCAAGCCCGAAGCTAATTTTCCTATTTTTTCGATAAAATAACTGTATGGTCCAATGTCGTAACTCTGAAGAATTTTCTTGGTCATTGGAATCATTCAAGTCCGTCACTTATAGAAACTTCTACTGCTAATTTTCTATAATTATAACTCTATAATCCGGTATCGTCCGTATTTAGAAAAATCTGATCACGCCAAACCCGAAGTTGTGAGCGCATGGAATGCCTCATTTTTAGCGATAAGGCAGATACTCGAGGAAACGTTTGACCGCAAGGGAAGCGCTTTTTTTGTCGCGCAGGGCGAGTGCGATATTACGGTAAGCCGGGACATCGAGTTCTTTCTGTACGATATGGTACGGTGTCTTTTTTAGGATGAGTTCCGGCACGATGCTGACACCGAGTCCACTTTCCACCATCGACATGATCGCGTAATCGTCCCACGTTGTAAAATGCACGTTCGGAACAAGGCCGTTGCGCTCGAAGATTTCCGACACCTCGGCTTTGGCACCTACTTTTTCGAGGAGCATGAACGGTTCGTCGCAGAGCGCGGCGATCGGGACTTTATCATAGGAAGCAAGAGGATGCCCTTCCGGCAATATGGCAAAAAGCCGGTCTTCCTCAAGTTCGATCGTCTCAAAATCCGGATTCGTCGGAAGGCGTAAAAATCCGCAGTCGATACGTCCGGTGCTGATCCATTCCTCAATCTCGGAGTAATCGCCGAGCAGAAGTTCGTAGTCGATGCCGGGATAATCTTTCTGGAATTCCTTAATGATGTTCGGAAGCCAGTGCGTCGCCACACTCGAGAACGTGCCGATGCGGATGATACCGGATTCAAGTCCGACGAGCTCATCGACGTGCATCTGCAGCTTTTCGAATTCCTTGCAGACGGAAGACGCATACGGCAGGAGCGTCATGCCGTCACTTGTCAGTTTCACACCGGTCTTATTGCGTTCGAGAAGTGTGATATGCCATTCCTTTTCCAGATCATTGATCATACGGCTGATGCCGGACTGCGAGTAATTTAAAAGTTTTGCGGCTTTCGTAAAGCTGCCGAGTTCCACGGTTTTCACGAAAGCCATGTATTTCTGTAAATTCTTGTCCATATTGAAATTCTCCTGTAAAAAACACACGTTACTGCGTTAATTCTTTACATATGCGAAAATATCATAATAAATATGCAAAATATTCGCTTTTTATATGCATATGGGTATGATATAATTTCCCGTAGAATTTGGCAAGAGCATTCTTGCAATACATTTAGGAGGAATTTTTGTTATGTTAAGCACATCATCCATCTGTATTTTTGTGACGATCATTGCATATCTGTTGATCGTTCTGCTGATCGGTTTTCATTATGCTAAAGCAAATGAGTCTGCATCCGATTTCTATCTCGGCGGACGTACACTCGGACCGCTCGTGACTGCGATGAGCGCGGAAGCATCCGATATGTCAAGTTATCTTCTCATGGGACTTCCGGGACTTGCTTATCTGTCCGGTCTTGCCGATGTTGGCTGGACTGCGATCGGACTTGCAGTCGGAACCTATTTGAATTGGCTTTTTACTGCAAAACGCCTGCGCCGCTATACACACGCGACCAAGTCGTTTACACTGCCACAGTTCTTCTCGAATCGTTATCGTGACAAGAAAAATATTTTATCTTTGATCGCAGCTGTGATCATTATCATTTTCTTCGTACCGTACACAGCCAGCGGATTCGCTGCATGCGGTAAGCTTTTCGCATCGCTGTTCGGTGCAAATTATATTGCGGCAATGCTGATCTCTGCCGTTGTTATCGTGGCATACACGACTGCCGGCGGATTCCTTGCAGCATCTACGACGGATTTTATTCAGAGTATCATTATGACGATTGCGATTCTTTTCGTGCTGATTTATTCGACCATTGCGGTTGGCGGAATCGGTGTTGTTATGGATAATGCGCGTCAGTTACCGGGTTATTTTTCTTTTACATCTTCTTATGTAGAAGCAACCGGAACGTCTCAGCCATACAGTCTGTTGACGATCGTGTCAACACTGGCATGGGGACTCGGTTACTTTGGTATGCCGCACATTCTTCTTCGTTTTATGGCAATCGAGGATGAGCAGAAACTTAAAGTTTCAAGACGTGTCGCTTCCGTATGGGTTACGATCGCGATGGCTGTTGCTGTCATGATCGGTGTGGTAGGACGCGAGATGAGCTCTCAGGGGCTGGTGGAATCCCTTACCGGTTCCCAGACAGAGACGATCATCGTTAAGGTAGCGGATCTGCTTTCCAAGCACGGAATCTTCCCGGCACTGATGGCAGGACTGATCCTTGCAGGTATCCTTGCAAGTACGATGTCCACCGCAGATTCACAGCTTCTTGCAGCATCTTCGAGTGTTTCACAGAACATCCTGCAGGAGACATTTCATCTGAATCTTTCGCCAAAGGCAAGCATGATCGCCGCACGACTTACCGTTGTTGTCGTGTCGATTCTCGGTGTGATCATCGCACGTGATCCGAACAGTTCGGTATTCGGAATCGTATCGTTTGCATGGGCAGGTTTCGGTGCGGCATTCGGTCCGCTTGTGATCTGTTCGCTGTTCTGGAGAAGAACGACCTTACAGGGTGCTCTGGCAGGTATGATATCCGGCGGTGCGATGGTATTCATCTGGAAATACTTGGTGAAGCCGATGGGCGGTTTGCTCGGCATCTACGAGCTGCTCCCGGCATTCTTAGTCGGCATCATTGTTATCGTTGTGGTAAGTTTACTTACTCCGGCACCAAGTCAGGAAATCTTAGATGAGTTTGATCATGTAAAATCCGATAAGCAGATTGAAGCTTAGTTGATCAGAAATTAACGAAATACAAAGCCCGGTTCGTGAATATGAGCCGGGCTTTTTTGTGCAGATTTACTTGACATTGAATGCTGGAACAAGGTAATATGTATAAATAGTACAAAAGTTGGGGAGAGAAGGAGTTTTTACTATGTTAGCAGCACAGATTATAGCGGTGTTGATCTTTGTGATTATGTTCATATTGATCATTACCGAGAAAATTGAGCGGCAATGGGTGACGCTCGGGTGTGCACTCGCCGTACTTGTGATCGTATTTGGGGTATGTATGCACAGTATGACGGCGGTGGTCGATACGCTCAATGTGAAGAATATCTTTACATTGAAATTCTGGTATGAAGCGGGGACGATCGAGGAGGAGAGCAACGGTATCAACTGGGCAACGATCCTGTTTATCGCCGGAATGATGGTGATGGTCGAAGGAATGGCAATGTCGGGCTTTTTCCACTGGCTTTGCATTACGATCGCAAAACGGGTGCATTTTCAGGTGATCCCGATCTTCATTACCTTTATGGTCATGTCGGCACTTCTTGCGATGTTTATTGACAGTATCACCGTAATCTTATTTCTTGCGGCGGTAACGGTGGAACTTGCAAAACTGCTCGGATTCAATCCGGTGCCGATGATCCTGACGGAGATCTTCTGTGCGAACCTCGGCGGTTCGTCCACGATGTGCGGAGATCCGCCAAACATTATTATTGGTACGGCGTTAAAGTATTCATTCTTTGATTTTGTGGCAAACACGGGACTGATCGCCCTGATCTCGCTTGTTGCGGTCGTTGTATTCTTTTACTTCTGCTTCCGCAAGGAATTAAAGCAGCCGGTGGAAGGATTTGTGAAGCACGACGTCAACATTGATCCGTGGGACGGCGTTCCGAGCAAACGTGATTTCGTGATCAGCTGTGTGATCTTCGCATGTGCGGTCGTACTTCTTGTCACACACGCCAACACGGGACTTACGGTTGCGTTCATTGGGGTATTTATCGCAATCCTTACGATCCTTACGGCAAGCGGCAACCGCATGCACATTATCAAAAGCATAGATTATAAAACGTTGCTTTTCTTTATCGGACTGTTTGTGGTTGTTGGTGGACTGGAGCAGACTGAGATCCTGAATCTGATCGCGCTGCTCATTGAGAAGTGGAGCAAAGGCAATCTGTATCTCATGGTTGCCATTATTCTGTGGATTTCCGCTGTGGCGAGCGCGTTCGTGGATAACATTCCGTTTGCGGCGACGATGGTACCGATCATCAAGACGCTTGCAGCATCGAGCGGAGCGGATCTGTCGATGCTCGCATGGACACTTTCCATGGGAACGGATATCGGTGGAAGCGCGACTCCGATCGGCGCATCCGCTAACGTTGTCGGAATCTCCGTGGCAACGAAGGAAGGTCATCCGATCGGATGGGGCAAGTATTGCAAATCTGCAATTCCTGCCACAGTCATTGTACTTATAATTTCGATGGTAACTATTTGGCTTCGTTATGTATAGGAGAAGGATATGGGAGAAAAGCAGATGATTGTTTCTGTAAGTCGTGAATTTGGAAGCGGTGGGCATGAGATTGCAAGGCGCATCGCGGAGTATATGCAACTGGAATTTTTAGACCGTAATATGATCGAGATGATCGCAAAGGAAAAGCTTGTGGATGCCGGCAATCTGCATCCGTATGACGAGGCGCATCGCTTTGTGCCGCACCGTACCGTCAGGGGACACAGCAGCTCACCGGAGGAGACGATCGCGCAGATGCAGTTCGATTTCTTTAAGAAGAAAGCCGAAAAAGGCGATTCTTTTGTGGTTGTCGGAAGATGTTCGGAGACCGTTTTAAAAGAGTATGCCTGTCTGACTTCTATCTTTGTTCTAGGCGATTACGATAAGAAGCTGCAGCGTACCATGGATGTGTATGCGCTTTCCGAGAAGGATGCAAAGGCGAAGATGACGCGCCACGACAGAAACCGTAAGGCTTATCATAACCGTCACAGTGAAGGTAAGTGGGGCGATTCAAGGCTGTATGATCTGTGCATCAACAGTTCGACGCTCGGCATGGAGAAGACGGTGGAAGTATTGGTACAGTATTTGCAGAAACGTTATGAGTAGTTCTTGATTTTTGCCGGCATGTGCGGTATATTATACTAATGTACTAGGATATAACTTATAAGG